>CALUWU010000113.1 GCA_944324555.1 uncultured Desulfovibrio sp. | reverse complement strand
GGGGGGAGGGGAACCCCTTTGCGCGCGAGCGAAAGGGGTTCCCCTCCCCCCGATCCAAACCTGCCGCCCTCAACGACACAAAAAGGGCCGCCCGAGGGGCGGCCCTGGAATGGGAGCGGGGTTAGGTATTGCCGCCCGAGGCGGGTTGCTGTTCGTCCTTGTGAATGCTTTCCAGAACGGTGCGGATGGCGGAGGACTGGCTGCGGACGGCGTTCACGTCGGTTGCGGTGGTGTTCATGGATTCGGCGATGCGTTCGCCGGCGTCTCTGACTTCTTCGACGTGGCTGTTGACGGCGTCGGTCATGGAGGACTGCTGGGCGGCGGTTTCGGCGATGATCTGGACGCGGGAGCTGACGTCGGCGACGAGGGACTGAATGACGGTGACGGCTTCGCCGGACTGCTTGGTATGGACGGCGAGTTCCTGAATGGCGGAACTTGTTTCTTCGGCCATGTCGTTGCTGTGACGGACGTCGCTACGCATGGACTCGATGGCGTTGGAGACGTCGGTTGTGGCGTGCATGGTTTTTTCGGCGAGCTTGCGGACTTCGTCGGCGACGACGGCGAAACCGCGCCCGGCCTCGCCCGCGCGGGCGGCTTCGATGGCGGCGTTGAGGGCGAGGAGATTTGTCTGGTCGGCGATATCGCGGATGATGAGGAGGACGGCGCCGATGGCGTCGGCCTGCTTGCCGAGGCTGGACATGGATTCCATGAGCCCGAGGGCGCGCTTTTGCACCTGCTGCATGTTCTGTGCGGAGAGACGGATGGTCTGGGCGCTGTCGTCGGCCTTTTCCTGCATGTGGCGGGAGGCCTTGGCGGCGTCGTCGGCGTTTTTGGCCACGTCAAGCGCGCTGCTGTTGATTTCCTGCATGGCGGCGGCGGTGTCGCGCATGCGGTCGGAGTTGGTCTGGGTGCTTTGCTGTACGGAGGCGATGACTTCGGCGAGGTGGACGGAGACCTGATCGAGCTGCGTCACGACGTCGCCGAGCTGGGAGGCCGTCTGGAGGCGGGCGTCGCGGGCGGCGCTGGCGGCCTGATCGCGCAGACGCTGTTCCGCGCTGATGTCGCGGCTGATTTCCACATGCCCGATATTGTTGCCGCTCTTGTCCTGAAGGTAGCGGATGCGGACGTGCATGGTGCGTCCGTCGGGCATGGCGTTATGCAGTTCGTTGGTGCCGCGGCGCAGCTGTTCGATGCCGCAGCGGGGGGTGTTGCAGATATTGCAGCCCTTGGCGGAGCAGTGCTTGCCGAGGTAGTCCTGAACGGGGATGCACATGGCGTTGAGGGCGGCGGTATTGCAGAAGGTCCAGTGCATGCCCATATCCGTGACGGAGATGGCGTCGGGGATGGAGTTGAGGATGCTTTCGTACCAGTAGGCCTGGTTAAGACGGGACTGCTGAAGGTCCCGGACAGCGGCGGCAAGGGGCGTGTCGGGAAGAGGGGGGAGATTCTTTTCGTTGTTTGCGGCGGCGCGGGCGAAGTCGCCAACGGATTCCGTAGCGCGGGCGTCGCGGTAAAGGAGGAGAAATGCCGCGATGGCGAGGAGGGGGGCGAGCGCCGGCAGCAGCGGCAGGGATTCGGAGAAACGTCCGACGCAGAAGGCCAGCAACACGAGCAGAACGCCGAACAAAGCATTACGCAGAGATGTTTTCATCAATCAATCCTTTATGTCGCGGGCGACGTGGAATGCGGCGTATGCGTCGGAAAGCGGGCCTGCCGCAGTTTTCCAGCAGTTTTATTTTTTATGGCATGGTCGATGATTTTTTGCAAATGCGCGCATGGGGCTATTGTTCCTTTTCCGGGGGCAGGGCGAGCAGGAGCTGCTCGCACTCTTCGGTGGGCATGGGGCGGCTGAACAGGAATCCCTGGGCCGCGCGGCACCGCAGGGCTTCCAGCTGCATGCGCTGCCGTTCGGTTTCCACGCCCTTGGCTTCAATGATGATGTTGGACTTTCGGGTGAGGGCGAAGACCAGCGAGAGCATTTCCTCGAAGTTGGCCTTGCCTTCCACCATGCGGAAGACGCTGCTGTCCAGCTTGAGGGTATTGAAGTCCACCTGACTGAGAAGGGCGAGGTTGGCGTTTTCGAGGCCGAAACCGTCGATGGCGATGGAAAAGCCGTATTTGTAAAGCCTGCGTACGGCGTCGTAGAAAATGGCGTTGTCGCCGTATTCGTCGGGGTGGCTGGTCGCGGGAACGTCTATTTCCACCAGATGGAGCGGGATGGCGTAGCGCGTGCAGTACTGCTGGAGGATATTGAAGAGATCGGGGCGCAGCAGGGTGCAGCGGGCGAGGTTGACGGTGACGGGGACGACGTTGGCGCCCATGTCGAGCCAGCGGCGGAGGCGGATACAGACGCGCTCGAAGACGGCGAAGTCGAGGAGGTGGGCGCGCCGGGTCTGTTCCAGAACTGGCAGGAAGGAGGCCGGCAGGACGACGCCCTGAACGCCGCGCATGCGCGAGAGGACTTCAAGACCGATGACGCGGCCGTCGGAGGGGTCGTGTCTGGGCAGCCAGAGGAGTTCTATTTCGCCGTTGTCCAGGCGTTGCTGGAAGTCGTCCTTCGAGGAGGCGAGCGCGGCGCTCTGTCGCAGCAGGGGCATTCGCAGCTTTGTGGGCGTGCGGCCGTAGTGGCGCTGCTTTTCCTTGTACATTTCGTTGTCGGCGGCGGAGACGACGTCCGTGATGTTTTCGGGGTTGGGGTGCCACGCGCCGCCGACGGAAGCGCTGTACTGCTTTCTGAAGGTGAAGACGCCCTTGAGCTGCGCCAGCTTGCGGTGGAAGTCCCTTTTTTCGATGCCCTGAAGGATGGTGACGTATTCGTCGCCGCCGATGCGGTAGCTCTTTCCTTCGGGAAAGTTCTGGAGCAGGGTCTGGGCCGCGTCCATCAGCATGGCGTCGCCGGCCCTGTGGCTTTGTTCGTCGTTGACCTTCTTGAGCCCGTTGAGATCGATGTAAATCACGCCCAGGGGCATCATGTGGAGGGTCTTGAGGTCGCGAATGAAGGCGTTGCGGTTGAGCAGGCCCGTCAGCATGTCGTAATAGCCCGCCTGCCGGAGCTGGGCCAGGGTCTTGCCGCGCCAGATGGCCGCGGAGCAGAACGTGCTGATGGTGGTCAGCAGGGCCTGCGCGTCGCTGACGCGTTCCGGCGGGTAGTTGTTCAGGGCTATCAGGCCGATCAGGCGGTTGCCTATGCTCAGGGGCGCGAGAACCATGGTGCGGACGTCGTATCTGGTCAGCAGGCTGTAGGCTTCGGGCTGCTGCTGGCGCAGGCTCTGCACGTCGGCGACGTGGATGGTCTCGCGCTGTTCCAGAAGGGCGATCCAGTGGCGGATGGCGTCGATGGGCACGCCCCGGAGGAGGCTTTTCTGCGCCGCGACGCCGCGCGCACCATTCGTGGGTGCAGTTGAGGGCGTCGTCGTGCAGTTCGAGGACGTAGGCGCGTTCCGCCCGGAGGTAGCGTCCCGTCATTCGCAGGACGGAAGCCAGTCCGGCGTCCAGTTCTTCGCTTTCGTAGAGTTCGCGGGCGGTGCGGGTGATGAGGTTCTTGCGGCGCAGGTCTCTTTCAAGCTGCTGTTGCAGCTGGACGTGCTCCGTGAAGTCCATGACGAGTTCCAGACGGGCCGCGCGGTCGCCCCAGTGGATGAGCTTTGTCCAGAGGTTGAAGTGCCTGCCGTCGGCGGTGGTGCGTTCGGAGCGCTGGTATCTGTCAAAGGAGAGCGTCTTTGAGCGGCAGAAGGCGCAGGGCTCCGCGCCGCCGAGGATGGCGTAGCACTTGTTGCCGATGCGCGCCTCTTCCCACGTGTCGCGCGCGGCGGCGTTGACGTAGAGCAGCTCGTTTGTTTGCGTATCTATGACAAGGAGTTGCGCCGGAAGGGCTTCAACTATGGCGTCAAACATGAATATCTCCCTTCTCTGCCCAGGCCTGTTCGCATGCTCCTTCCTTTCCCCGGCGGAAAGGCGGGACTGGCGCTCTGTATTTTTCAGGACGTCTTTGCATCAGACTGACATTGAATGCGTTTTGTTTCAACGGCCTGCCGCGCCGGCCTGCTGCTAGGGCAGCAGCTCGTCCGGCAGCACGGCGACGCCCGCGGCGCTTCCGTGGCAGAGGCGTCCGACGCCTTCGCCAAGATGCAGCGCGGCCGCGCCGTTGACGGTAAGCATCCTGATCAGGGCTTCCGCGGGCAGGCCCCAGCGGCGGCGCAGGGCCACGGCTTCGCGGCAGACGTCGAGATCGCTGTTGGAGCTGAGTCCGTCGGTGCCGAGGCAGAGCAGCACGCCCGCGTGCGCCAGCATTTCCACCGGCGCGGCGCCGACGGCCAGATTGGCGTTGGAGCGCGGGCAGAGGCAGACCGCCGTTCTGGTATGGGCCAGCAGGGCGGCCTCGGCGGCGTCCACATGCACGCAGTGCACGGCCAGCGTGCCGGAGTCAAGAAGGCCGAGCGAGCGCGCCCAGGCTACGGGGCGCAGGTGCGGCGCCCGCCAGCTTTCGGGGAGCACGCTGCCGGAGTAGATGTCCCGCAGCGGGCCTTCTCCCAGTTCCAGCAGCCGCATTTCCTCTTCGCTTTCGGCGAGGTGGATGGCAAAGGGCTTGTCCAGCGCCTTGCAGAAGGCGTGGGCGTCCCGAAGGACGTCTTCGTCGGTGGAGTAGAGGGCGTGGCCCGCGGGCGCGCAGCGGCGTCCCAGTCCGGGAACGGTGGCGGCGGCGCGGCGGCAGCGCGGCGGCCAGGGGCGGCGGCTGTCGATAAAGGGAGTTTTGGCGCCGAACCATTCGCAGAGGTGGGTGACGCCCACGCCGTGACGCGCGGCGGCGGCGTCCACGGCAAGGATATCCTGCCCGGCGTAGTCGCCGACGTGGCGGACGCCGTATTCCGCCAGCGCGGCGCAGGCGCCGTCGATGGCGGCGGCCCGTTCTTCCGCGGGGTCCTGCGCCCGCAGCAGGGCGATCAGGCTTCGCAGCCAGGCGGCGAAGCCCTGCCCCATGCAGGCGCGCCCCGCCGTCCAGGAGAGCTGGAGATGGCAATGCGCGTTGACGACGCCCGGCACGAGGGTCACCTCGCCCAGATCGCGCACTTCCATGCCGGCGGGCAGATGGGTAGGCCACTGTTCCACGGATTCCACGCGGCCGCCGTGCAGCAGAATCACGCCGTTGTCCACGGCCCGCAGGGGGGCCGCCAGCGCGTCCCAGCCCCGGGCGGGGCCTTCGCCCGTCATGGGATAAATAGTTCTGGCCCGCAGGGCCACGCTTTCCGGTAGGTGCATATGCTTCTCGCTCTGCCGGGCCCCGCGCGGGGGCCCGGCGTCGTTTTTTCAGGGCGCGCCGGGATGGGGCGGAACGCAGGCCGCCGTCCCGGACGTGCGTGATATTCTGCAAGAAAAGCCGGGGGGAGAAAAGCCCCCCGACCTCCTTTTCGGCGGAAAACGGGCGGGGTCAGCGATCTCGCCGGGCGAACTGGCCGCCGGAGACGTAGAAGGTGTTTTCGACCACGAACAGGGCGCGCGGGTCCACGGAGTAGACCAGGTTTTCCAGTCTCTTCAGGGCGACGTTGCTGGTGATGGTCAGGAGTATGTCCTTGTCCGTGCCGGAATAGGCGCCCTTGGCCCGCATGAGGGTCACGCCGAAGCGTTCGGTAGCGAGGATGGCCTCGCAGACTTCCTCGCCGCGCTCCGAAATGATCAGCACCATCTTGCGGCGGTTGAACAGGCCCAGGACGTATTCCAGCGTATTGGCGGAAATGAACATCATGATCACCGAGGCGATGATCAGATCGAGCTTGAAGAGGAAGCCGCCCGCCAGAAAGACCAGCACGTTGAAGGCGAAGCTGAACTGTCCGATGGGGATGTTCCAGCGCGCCTTGAGCATGACGGCGACGACGTCGGTGCCGCCCGCGCTGCCCAGCGTGCGGAGCATGATGCCCGCGCCGGTGCCGTGCAGCACGCCGCCGACGACGGCGGCGTAGATTTCGTTTTCGAGGGGGAACTGGTAGTTCCAGAAGAAGCCGAACACCATGCTTATGAGGGTGCCGTAGGCCGTATAGAGCAGGAAGCGCCGCCCAACGTAGAACCAGCCCCAGATCCAGATGGGGATGGAGATGATCACATACCAGATCAGGGGTTCCAGCAGGTGGGTCATGTGCCATGTCAGGAGCGAGACGCCGAGAATGCCGCCCATGAGCATGCCGTGGCTTGCGGCGACGCTCTTGACGCAGACCGTGACGAGAAAGGCTCCCGTCGTCAGGAGAAGCAGATTCCACCAGACGGCTTCGGCGCGTTTGGCGTTATAGGTTTTTTGCAGCATAGATTATGATATCCTTTTGTTGCGCCCTTGTCGGGGGAGGGGCCCCCGCGCGGCGCGGGATGCGTTTACGGGCGATTGCATTATGGCATATATCCTGTTCTCCGCCCCGAGGGAAGGGGGCGGAGCCGTTCTGAAAGCGCTTTTTTTCACAATTGGCGTGCGGCGAAGGCGCGCGAAAAGAAAGCCCCCTTCCGGGCTGCCGGAAGAGGGCGGAAGGCATGAGCGTTTGTCCCATGAAAGGGGCCGGCCTACAGAAGGCCCATGATCATGCGGATATCGACAATGATCAGAAAGACGGCAAAGGCCTTCTTGAGCTTCGAGGTCGGCAGGGAGTGGGAGAGGCGCGCGCCGAGCGGCGCCGTGCAGAAGCTGGCGACGGCGATGCCCGCCAGCGCGAGCAGGTGAACGAAGCCGAAGCAGCCCGCGGGCAGGTCGGGCTGATTCCAGCCGCCGATAATATAGCTGAGGGTTCCGGCAAGGGCGATGGGGAAGCCGATGGCCGCCGAGGTGCCCACGGCGTGATGCAGCGGGACGTTGCAATAGCTCATGAAGGGAACGGAAAGCGTGCCGCCGCCAATGCCCACGAAGCTGGAGACAAGGCCGATGACGCCGCCCGCGCCGGCCGTGCCCAGCGCGCTGGGCATGTCGCGCGAGGCCGGGGGCCGGTAGCTGGAAAGCATCTGCACGGCCACGAAGGCGAGAAAGCAGATGAAGAATATCTTGAGAAAGAGCGTGGGCATGCGGCTCGCCACCAGCCCGCCGCAGAAGGTGCCGAGCAGGATGCCGGGCGTGATGCGCCGGAAGATGTCCCAGTGCACGGCGCCGCGCTTGTGGTGGGCGCGCGTGCTGGAAACCGACGTGATGATGATGCTGGCCAGCGACGTGCCAAGCGCGAGCTGCTGCACGTATTCCGGCGGGATGCCCTGCGTGGGAAAGATGGAAACCAGCATGGGCACGATGACGATGCCCCCGCCCACGCCGAGCAGGCCGGCAAGAACGCCGGCGACGGCGCCGCAACACAGATAGACCAGAATGGAAATCAGCATGGTGCCTCCTGGGGCGTCCCGCGGACGCGGCGGCCTCGCGCCTCTTTCGCGGTTCGGGGGACGCCGTGTAAAGATAGCGCGTTTCGCCTTTGAAAAAAGGAGGAACGCGAGGCGGCGGCGCGCCGCCAGAAGCGAGCGGAAAAAGCGTGTTTTTCCGCGAAACGACAGGCCGCAGGCTTGAAGCGCAAGGCGTTTCAGACGGAAAAGGCTCTGAAATCCGGCGCGTCCGCCGGTTACGGGAACGCCGTCGCCGCCGGACGAAAGCCGTTCGCGAATGGTTTTCTAGTCAAAAGGTTTCCGTCTCGTCAATGGCGCCGGGCCGGGCCATTTGGCTCTTTACAAAGCGGCGACGGGCGTCTAGTCTAACGCCATGCAAGGCAACCGCATATCATTTCGTCGTGGACGCGCTTGCGCTTCCGCCCGCCCGACGTCATCGCGGCGTCGGGGCGTTCCGTTTTCCCCGCTGTGACGCGGGGATTTTTTTCGTCAAAAATCCGCACGCCTCTCCTTTACCCGACGGGGACTCCCATGACCAACGATAATCGCTATCACTGGAAACACAAGGACCTGCTGGACGTAAACCGGCTCAGTCTCTCCGATGTGCGGCACCTGCTCGATATCGCCGCAGGTTTTCAGGAGATCAATCTGCGCCCGGTCAAGAAGGTGCCCACGCTCAAGGGCAAGACCGTCGTGCTTTTCTTCGTGGAGAACAGCACCCGCACAAAAACTTCCTTTGACGTGGCGGGCAAGCGCCTTTCCGCCGACACCTATTCCCTGGGCAAGACGGGCTCCAGCCTCAACAAGGGCGAAAGCCTCAAGGACACCGGCCTGACCCTTCAGGCAATGGGGCCGGACGTTGTGGTTATCCGCCACCCCTCCAGCGGCGCCGCCGAATTCCTTGCCGAGCGCCTTTCCTGCGCCGTCGTCAACGCGGGCGACGGCTGGCACGCCCACCCGACGCAGGCCCTGCTTGACGCGCTGACCCTGCGGCAGGCCTGGAACAACGAATTTGAAGGCAAGACCCTGCTCATTCTCGGCGATATCGCCCACAGCCGCGTGGCCCGCTCCAACGTGCATCTGCTCAACATGCTGGGCGTGCGCGTGCGTCTGTGCGCGCCCCGGACCCTGCTGCCCGCGGGCGTGGATCACTGGCAGGCCGAGGTGTACGACGACCTTGCCGCCGCCGCGCGCGACGTGGACGCCGTCATGACCCTGCGCCTGCAACTGGAACGTCAGCAGGCCGGGCTTCTGCCCGATCTCTCGGAATACTCCCGCCGCTACTGCCTGACGTCCCGTCATCTGGCCCTGGCCCGTCCCGGCGCCGGCGTGCTGCATCCCGGCCCCCTCAACCGGGGTCTGGAGATTTCCGACGAGGTGGCCGACGGCCCGCAAAGTCTTGTGCTCAATCAGGTGGCCTCCGGGGTTTCCACCCGCATGGCCGTGCTCTATCTGCTCGCCACCCGCAACGACGGAGGTCTTTCCGCATGACGTTCTGCCTGAAAAACGCCCGCCACCTCGACGCCCCCGTGGACGTCTTCGTCCGCGACGGCCGTATCGTGACCATGACGCCCGCCGGGCATCAGGAGATCCCCGCCGGCTGCTCCGTCGTGGACGCGGCCGGGCTGCTGCTCATGCCCAGCTTCACGGACGCGCACGCCCATCTGCGCGAACCCGGCTTTGAATACAAGGAAGATATCGGCAGCGGCCTCGAAGCCGCCGCCCGGGGCGGTTTCGGCGCCGTCATGTGCATGGCCAACACCCGCCCCGTCAACGATAACGCCGGCGTCACCCGCGCCATGCTCGACAGGGCGCGCGAAACCCATCCCCACGGCCCGCGCCTGCGCCCCATCGCCGCCGCGACCGTGGGCCTGCGGGGCGAGGAAATGGCGCCTCTGGGCGAACTGCGGGACGCCGGCTGCGTGGCCGTCTCCAACGACGGCAGGCCCATGCCCGGTACCGAGCTGCTGCGCCGCGTCATGGAATACGCCGCCGACCTCCGGCTTACCTTCATCGATCACTGCGAAGACGCGACCCTGGCCCCCGGCTGGGTCATGAACGAGGGCGTTGTCAGCGGCGAACTCGGCGTCAAGGGCCAGCCCCCCGTGGGCGAGGCCATGCAGGTCGCCCGCGACGTCATGCTCGCCGAATATCTCGGGCTGCCCGTTCACATCGCGCATGTCTCCTGCGCCCTGGCCGTGGACGTGCTGCGCTGGGGCAAGGCGCGCGGCGTGCAGGTGACCGCCGAAACCTGCCCGCATTATCTCTGGCTCGACGATACCGCCCTGTACGGCTACAACACCGCCGCCAAGGTAAGCCCCCCCCTGCGGACCGCCGCCGATCGCGAGGCCCTGCGCCGCGCCGTCAAGGACGGTACCATAGATATCCTGGCCACCGACCACGCCCCCCACGCCCCGCACGAAAAGGAGCGGCCGCTTGACGAGGCGCCCTGCGGCTTTACCGGCCTTGATCTCGCCGTGGCCCTGACCTGGGAACTCGTGCGCGACGGCGTCATCGACGAAGCCGACATGCACCGCCTCTGGGGCTCGGCGCCGGCCCGCATCTTCAATCTGCCCTTCAATAACTTCGAACCCGGCGATCCCGCGGACTTCTTCCTCTTCGATCCGGCGGAAGACTGGATCGCAAGCAGAGAAACCATGTATTCCAAGAACGTTAATACGCCCTTCCTCGGCCGCACGCTTCACGGCCGCGTCAAGCACCACTGGATCGGCGGCGTTCAACTGTTCTAGGGGCTGGCGATATTGCCGGGGGGAAGGGAAACCCCTCTGCTAGCGCGAGAGGGGTTTCCCTTCCCCCCGGGCCCCCCATCCCTTCCCCAGCGCGCTTTTTTCTGGAAGATTAGAGCGTTTCACCTTTGAAAAAGGCGAAACGCGAGGCGCCGGAACCGTCAATCTTTTTTCAAGGAGTGAACAATGCTGCGCTCACCTGTCGCGGCCGGTCGCTTCTATGCCGGAACGGCGGAGAAGCTTGCCGCCGACGCGGCTTTGTACATGGCGGAGGGCGCGGCGGCCG
The DNA here is from genome assembly GCA_944324555.1 of uncultured Desulfovibrio sp. Lineage (GTDB taxonomy): Bacteria > Desulfobacterota > Desulfovibrionia > Desulfovibrionales > Desulfovibrionaceae > Desulfovibrio. The sequence continues at coordinate 6,022 of CALUWU010000113.1, read as the reverse complement.
CCGCTCCCGTGCCGCCCGAAGCCGCGCGTCCGGCGGCCGTCATGCTGCCCCATGCCGGGCACGTCTATTGCGGGCGCGTCGTCGGGGCGACGCTTGCGGGCGCGCGGCTGCCGTCCGTCCTTGTGCTGCTGTGCCCCAACCATACGGGGCGCGGCGCGCCTCTTGCCGTCTGGCCGGGCGGCGCCTGGCGGACACCGCTGGGCGACATGGCCTGCGACGAGGACTGCGTCGCCGCGCTGATTTCCCGCCCGCCCTTTGCCGCCGATCCGCTGGCGCATCTTGGCGAACACAGTCTGGAGGTTCTTCTTCCCTTCCTGCAAAGCCTGCCCGACGGGCCGCGACGCATCGCGCCCGTATGCGTCGGCACGGCGCGGCCCGATATTCTGAAAAGCGCCGGGGAAAGCCTCGCCGCCGTTCTTGCCGGGCGCGACGACGTCGCCGTCGTGATCAGTTCCGACATGAATCATTACGAGCCGGAAAAGGTCGCCTGCATCAAGGACAAGGCCGCGCTGGATCGCGTGCTGGCCCTTGATCCGGACGGGCTTCTGGACGTCGTCGCGCGTCACGCCATTACCATGTGCGGCGCCGCGCCGGCCGCGCTGGCTCTCTACGCCTTCCACGCCCTGAACGACGCCGGGCTGCGTCCGCTGCCCCGGGCCGCGCTGCTGCTCCACGAAACTTCCGCCCGCGTTTCCGGCGACGCCTCAAGCTGCGTCGGTTACGCCGGGGTGCGCTTCTGGTAGCCCCCGCTCCCTGAACGCAAAAAAGAACGCCGATCCCCAGGGATCGGCGTTCTTTTTTGCGAGGAGGAAAATCCCCGTTTCCTTACTTGTCTTTCAGCAGCAGCACCCAGGCCGGCCCCTTTGCGTCGAGGTGGCTGGCGACGTAGTTGGCGCGCTGATCGCCGCCGCAGAAAATGTCGATGCGCCGCCCCTTGATCGCGCCGCCGACGTCCTGCGCCAGCCCTATGCCGCGCAGGGGAACGGAACCGAAGGTCTGATCCGGCGCGTTGACCCCGTACGCCACCACGGAGCCGAGAGGGATGTAGCTGCGATCCGTGGCCAGGGAAACCCAGCCGTCGACCACCTGCCCCATAGCGCCCGTGGGGCCGCGACCGCCAAATTTGAAAAAGACGTAGCTGGGATTTTCAAGCAGGATTTCCCAGACGCGATCAGGATTGTTCTTGAACCATTCGCGCTGCTCGAAAATGTCGCCGCGCTTGAGAAGACCCTTTTCGCGCATGATGCGCCCGGAACTCTTGTACTTGTGCCCGTTCTGGCCGTCGTAATTGACAAAGGCCTGCGTGCCGTCGTCAAAGAGCAGGCGGCCGGAGCCCTGAATCTCAAGGAAAAAGACGTCCACGGGATCGGCGGCCCAGGCAAGTTCGAGGTTCTTGCCCGCAAGAATGCCCCGCGTTTCAATGGCGCGGCGATCATAATAGCGGCCGCGCCGGGCGCGCACGCTGGCAAGATCGGGCGGCCGCTTGTAAATGGGATGCTCGTAACCGGGCTTGCGCGTGCGGCTTGCCCGCACGACAGGCTCGTAATAGCCGGAGTAGTTGATGCCGCCCGGCACGGCTACCCAGCGGAATTTCTGGAGCAGAAGCGTCGGATCGGCGTCAAGCTGGGGGAGCATGGCCCGCAGCTCTTCGAGCGTGCGCCGCAGTTCGCCCCAGGTGACGCGCAGGCCGGGACGGCTGACGGCCGCGGCGTTTTCGGGCTTCGATTTGACATAGGCAAGCGATTTTCGCAGACTGGGCGCAAGGTCCGTCCACGAAGACAGTTCCTGATTTTGTGGGGCGAGACGCCGCGCGAAGAATTCCGGGCTTTCCATGCCGACGGCCGGCCCCGGCGGAAGCTGCCGGGGAGGCTCGGGCGGGGCGTGTCGCGAGCCGCAGCCGTTGAGAGTTGCAAGCAGAAGAAGGGCGCACGCCGCGCGCCATAGCCCAGACATGCCCGTGCGAAGCTGGGCGCGTCGCAAGGGAGCAGTACAATGCATATGGAGTTTCCGACCCCCGCCATCTGGTTTCCCCATCGCGTGTCCTATGGCGAAACGGACACTATGGGCGTTTTGTATTATGCGGAATATCTGCACATTTTTGAGCGCGCCCGAAGCGAATACATCCGCGCGCTCGGCATGAGCTATGCTGAAGTGGAGCGCAGGGGCATTTATCTGCCCGTGCGCGAAGCGCAATGCCGCTACCGCGCGCCCGCCCGCTACGACGATCTTGTGCTGGTGCATACGGCCATCAGCGAATGGGGGCGCGCGTCCCTGAAGTTTGTATATGAGTTGCGCAGCGAGGACAAGACGCGGCTTCTCGCTTCGGGCATGACCCAGCATGCGCTGGTCAACGCCGAGGGCCGCCCCGTGCCCGTTCCCGACTGGTTCAGGAACCTTTGTCAGAACGGCGGAGACGCCTGACGACGCGTCCGGACGCGCCGGAACGCAAAAAAGCGCGCAACGCCCTCCCGGACGTTGCGCGCAACACAGCCTGACGCCGGAAAGCTCCGCCCCCGGGCGGTCGCTTTCCGGCGTCGTCGCATGTCGGCCCGCCGCGCTACGACGGCATGTGGCCGGCAAAGCGGCGGTTGATTTCCGGGGCCTCTTCCTCGAAAAGGGGACCGCCGCGCAGGAACTGATTCATGCGGCACATGAGGGCGGCCATGGACGGAAAGTCTTCCCCATGCTCGTCGTTCCAGACGCGCCAGATGCCCGGCGCGGCGTGCGCGCCGCAGTTGACGCTGCGGCTGCGCCACTGAAGCGGCGGCAGGCTCTCGCGGCTGACAAAGCCAAGATGCAGCGTCCCGTCCGGCGTATGCAGAAGAATGCTTTCGGCGCGCGCCTTGCTCTCTTCGGGCGCGTCAAGGCTGTAGCCCTCCGGGTAATCCGCAAGGCGCAGCAGATCCTCCAGACCCGCGCGGACAATGTGCAGACGCTCCTGCGAAGGCATGCGGAAGGCCGCCGCGTCCATTTCCTTTTCCTGCCGCTGAAATTCGGCGTCCCGTCTGGCCTTGTACCCTTCAAAGGACAGACTCCGACGGCGCGCGATGCGAAAGCTGATCAGCAGGGCGGCAAGACCGACAATGCCTATAACGGCCCACATGAGCATGGGACAATCTCCTTGTTTGGAAAACGACGCGGCGGAAGCGCGTTTCTTGCTGTTCTTGTCTGTGTATGTGTGTCCTTCAGGCGCGCAAGTCAAGCCGCCGCGCCTCTTCCCTTTTGGCCTGCAACGCGCTATGATCAAACTACGGTGCGAAGGAGCAGGGCTCCCGCGCCTTTCCCTTGTCGTTCACCCGGCGCGGCGCTGGCCGCCCGCCATATCGCAATAAAGGGAGTAGACAATGTCCAACCTGGAAACCCAACGCACTTTTGCTCTTGTGGGCACCGGCGGCTGCGGCAAAACATCGCTGGCGGAAATGCTCCTCTTCGACGCTCAGGCCGTCAGCCGCATGGGCGCCATCGAAGAAGGCACCACCAGCCTTGATTACGAGCCCGAAGAAATCCGCCGCCGCGGCTCCATTCAACCTGCGTGCGCGACCTATCTGTGGAACAAGAATCGTCATTTCCTGCTGGACATTCCCGGCGACGGCAACTTTACCGGCGATATGGAATACCTGCTCAAGGGGGTGGACAGCGTCCTGTTCGTCATCGACGCCGTGGACGGCGTGCGCCCGCTGACCAAAAAATTCTGGCAGGTCGTGCGCGACGACAAGCTGCCCGCCATTATCGCCATCAACAAGATGGATCGCGACCGCGCTGATTTCCAGATGGCCTTTGACAGCCTGACCTCCCTTGGCATCAAGCCCGTGGCCCTCCAGCTGCCCATCCGCAAGGGCGAGGATTTCGTGGGCTACGTGGATATCCTCGCGGGCAAGGCCTGCTTCTTCGGCCCCGACGGCGGCGTTTCCGACGGCGAAATCCCCGCCGAGCTCGCCGATGAAGTGACCCTTCTCCACGACGTGACCGTCGAAAATATCGCGGAAAGCGACGAAGCCCTGATGGAACAGTACCTGGAAGAGGGCAACCTGCCCCCCGACGCGCTCGCCTCCGGCCTGCGCGCGGGCGTGCTCCGGGGCGAACTCTCGCCCGTGCTGGTCTGCTCCGCCCTTCAGGACAAGGGCGGCCGCGCCCTGCTCGACGCCGTGCAGCAGCTCCTTCCCTCGCCGCTGGAGCGCCCCGCCTTCACGGACGCCGCCGGCGCGGAACACGCCGCGGACCCCAACGCGCCCCTTTCCGCCTTCGTCTTCAAGACCCTGAGCGACCCCTTTACCGGCCAGCTCTCCATCCTCCGCGTCCTCTCCGGTACCATCAAGGGCGACGCCACCCTGAAAAACATGCGCTCGGGTGAAAACGAGCGTCTGGGCAGCATCCTGTACCTGAACGGCAAGACGCAGACCCAGTGCAAGGATGAGGTCGGCCCCGGCGCCATCGTCGCCGTCGCCAAGCTGAAAAATACCCGCACCGGCGACACCCTCTGCGACGAAAAGGCGCCCTTCGTCCTGCCGCAGCCCGCCCTGCCTCCGCAGCTCATCACCTACGCGCTGGCGCCCAAGGAAAAGGGCGACGAAGACAAGGTTTACGCCGCCATTCAGCGTCTGCTTGACGAAGATATCACCCTGCGCCTCGCCCGCGACGAGGAAAACGGCGATATCCTCCTTTCCGGCATGGGGCAGCTCCATATCGAGCTCTCCGTCGAAAAGGCAAAGCGCCGCTTCAAGGTCGATATCGTCCTCAAGACGCCCAAGGTTCCCTATCGCGAAACCGTGCGCGGCAAATGTCAGGTGCAGGGCCGTCACAAGAAGCAGTCCGGCGGCCGCGGCCAGTTCGGCGACTGCTGGATCGAAATGGAAGGGCTGCCGCGCGGCGCGGGTTACGTCTTTGAAGACGCCATTGTCGGCGGCGTCATCCCCCGCCAGTACATCCCCGCCATCGACAAGGGCATTCAGGAAGCCGCCGCCCGCGGTTTCCTCGCCGGTTGTCAGGTGGTCGACTTCCGCGTCAAGCTCTATGACGGCAGCTACCATACCGTCGACTCCTCGGAAATGGCCTTCAAGGTGGCCGGCTCCCTGGCCTTCAAGAAAGCCATGGAAAGCCTCAAGCCCGTGCTTCTTGAACCCATCGTCCTCCTGACCGTCTCCGTGCCCGACGAAAGCATGGGCGACGTCATCGGCGACCTGTCCTCGCGTCGCGGCAAGGTGCTCGGTTCCGACTCCGCGGGCGGCGTGACGGAAATCAAGGCCCACGTGCCTATGAGCGAAGTGCTGCGCTACGCTCCCGACCTGCGCTCCATGACCGCCGGTCAGGGCTTCTTTACCATGGAATTCGCCCACTACGAAGAAGCGCCGCAGCCCATCGTGGACAAGGTCATTGCTGAACACAAGCAGGGCGCAGAATAGGTTCCCCCGCGACTATTTCCCACAAGTAAGCAGAAAGGCCCGCTCTTTGAGCGGGCCTTTCTGCTATGACTCTCCAATCTTTGCTTTCCAGAGCGTTTCACCTTTTCCAAAGTTGAAACGCGAGGCGGCGGCACAGCGCCGCCCGGCCAAAAGTGAGCGGAAAAACCGCGTTTTTTCCGCGAAACGACAGGCCATATGGTTTGCAACGCACAGTGCTTCTAACTGCAAATGCTCAGGGATCAGGATTCATTACCAAATCTTGATTCCCCGGCATATCTACCCATTAATGATATTAAAAAATAAAATATCACTATATGTTATAAAAAATATCCAGCTTTGCCGCCAGACACAGTGCGCGGGTTTTGGGGAAGAAGGGGAAGTTTGAGGGGGGAACCACGAAAACGCCTTTCCTCGCTCCGCTACAGAAAGGCTGAGCCTTTTTGCCGCAGGCAGCTACCCGACGGGCGGCCGCAGGCCGTGTCCGTCAGGCGACGCAGGAGCCTTACGGACATCGACAGCAGAGCGAGGGCTCCCCCTTCCCCCCAACAAAACTTTTCCCGCCTGACCGCGTTCAGCGCAACTGACTGTCCTTGCTGCCCTTGCGGTTGTAGAGCTGCACCACC
>CALUWU010000112.1 GCA_944324555.1 uncultured Desulfovibrio sp. | reverse complement strand
TTGGTGGTTGAGTTATACCAAAGTATCGGGCGAATGCCGGGCGGCGCGGCGCCGCCGCCTCGCTTTCGCCTTTTTCAAAGGCAAGGCGCTCCAGGCCGGATTATTTTTTTAGCCTGACTTCAGACGCCCGAGCGCTGCGGAAGAACAATGTTCTTCCCGCGCCCGGGCGCGGGCGTTCCCGCGCGTTTCTCGGCGGCGCCCTCCGTTCCTTGGCGGAGGCGCTCCCGCGTTCCGGGGCCGCTTCGCCTGCCGGCGGACAGGCGCGGCAGAGCGCCCCGAAGTCATGACGGAAGATTTCAGAAAAAAGCCGGCGCGCGGAAATAGTTCCCTCGTCGCCTTTTTCGATAACGCCATGTCGGCGGCGCCCTTCCCCGGGAGCCGGACGACGCACAAGGAGGCGTCCATGAGCAGCGGCGTCACTTTTACGCTTTGCAGCGGCAGCAATCTGTCCGCCCAGACCAACCAGTTTGATCCCAGCTGGCTTTCCTCGACGCGCAAGGACTTTGAGCGGCTTTATCCCACGGATGAAGAGGACAAGGCCAATCTCAGCCTGACGGGTCGCGACGACCTTGATCGCCTGTATACCAATACCGGCGAAGTGGAAGAGCGCAAGCCCGTGCGCCGTTTCCGCATCAATGCGACGGTCAAGCCCGAGGAAGCGGCCGAGGAAGAAAAGAAGCTCACCACTTCCGACAAGCTGGATTTCGACAGCTTCTTCGGCGATGACGGCATCGTCTACAAGAAGGGCAGTTCTCTCGATACGACTGCCTAGAGCCTTTTCCGCGCGTCCTGAGCGCGCGCCCGGACGGGCGGCCGCGAATCCCCCGCGGCGGCCCCGCGCGAGGCGCTTTCTCAGACGCGGCATGCTTTCCTGAAGACGATGCGCTCATGAAATCGCGACGGACGCTTTCTCGAAAATCTTCCGAAGGCGCGGCGCGCGTGCGCCCTCCCCGAGAGAATCAGGGGAACCGCGCGCGTCATGCCGCGCGCTCCGGCGCGCGCGGACAGGCCGCGGATCGCGCCCCATCGCCGTTCTGGGATGCGGCGCCCGCCGATCTTGAGCCCGATCGTCTGCCCGAAGACAATTTCAGCGTGCAGGTTGCCGCCCGGCACTACGTCCGCCCCCTGCTGGAAGAGCTGGGGGATCGGGTGCTCGGCGCGCGCGGCCGTCTGGTGCTGGCGCGCGGGTCCGTCCCCGCGGCCTGGGCGCAGAATGTCTGGCTGCATCCCCGCTGGATTCCCGTCGCCTCTATCGGCGACGCCGCCCGTCAGCTCACGACCGTGCAGCGCAACTGGCGGGCGCATGTGCCGTTGCCGGGCGTCGAGCCCGGTTTCCGGCGCCGTCTCGCCCTTATCGGCGAGCGTCTTCCCCATGTGGCCGCCCATCCTCTCGCCTTTGGCGATCCCGTTCCCGCCGCGCCGCTGGGCGCGTTTACCCTCTGGCGCGAAGATCTGCTTCTGGCAGCCCCGCGCACAACGTCCCCCTTTGCCGACGGCGAACTGATCTTTCAGGAAAACAGGGAAGATCCGCCGGGGCGCGCTTATCTGAAACTCTGGGAAACCTTTACCCTGCTGGGGCGCTTCCCCCGGCCCGGCGAACTCTGCGTTGACCTTGGCGCGGCGCCCGGCGGCTGGACGTGGGTTCTCGCCTCGATCGGTTGTCGCGTCTTCAGTATCGACAAGGCCCCGCTTGCCCCGCAGGTCGGCGGCATGCCCGGCGTCAATCACTGCATCGGCAGCGGCTTCGCCCTGGATCCCCGGCATGCGGGGCGCGTGGACTGGCTCTTTTCGGACATGATCTGCTATCCGGAACGGCTGCTTGACGTTGTGCTGCGCTGGCTGGAGGCCGGCACCTGCCGTAACGTCGTCTGCACTCTGAAATTCCAGTCCGAAACCGATCACGAAACAGCCCGTCGTTTCGCCGCCATTCCCGGCGGCAGCCTCCGCCATCTCTCCTGCAACAAGCACGAACTGACGTTCGTCCGCCTCGCACCGGAGTAGATTCTTTTTTCGTCCCTCCCCGGCGGCGTCCTTTAGGGGCAGGACTCATTACGGTTTTCTTGAGGGGGAAGAACCCCCTTTTGCTCGCGGCAAAAAGGTGTTTCTTCCCCCTCAAACTCCCCCTTCTTTCCCAAAACCCGCGCATAGAGCGTTTTACCTTTGAAAAAGGTGAAACGCGAGGCGCCGCCGCGCCGCCCGGCCCAAAGTGAGCGGAAAAACCGCGTTTTTTCCGCGAAACGACAGGCCGTATGCTTTGAAACGCACAGCGTTCCAAACTGAAAATGCTCTGGTGTTAACACGCCCAGCAGGGGGAACGGCGTTCGCGGAGCATGCGGACGTCGTTCCCCCTGCTGTTTTCCGATCAGGATACGGCAAAGCCGCCGCACCCCGTCGCGGAGTGGGAGGGGATGTCAGGGACAAAGGCATTATACGGAAGAATCAAGACGAATTCCCTTGCCCTGGGCCTGTAAAAGTTCTGTCCGAATTTGATTGGCGCTTTCAATGTGCTGGAGATTTCCAGCCATTTCCGCCGCCTTCGCCAGCGACTTGTTGATAACCAGCGCGTTCAGCGCCGCGGGCTGTCTGCCGTCCAGCAATTCCTCATTCGTCATAAAGGTTCCGTTTTCCGTTATCTGGGGGCCGGAAATCTGCATGCTGCTTGCACTCATGACAAACTCCTTTTATTTAATCCTCGGAGGGCTGGATATTAAGAGTTTACCCCCCCTCCCTCCCACCCCCCCCCCCCCCCAAGCGCAAACAA
>CALUWU010000111.1 GCA_944324555.1 uncultured Desulfovibrio sp. | reverse complement strand
GGCCGCGGCGGCGGGCGCCGCCGGAGCGAGCTGCCCCGGCGGCTCGTCCGGGCCGCCGGCGCGGGCGGCGGGCAGCTCGCGGGCCGCGCCGCCTGGCAGGCAGGCGGCGGCGCAGGTCGCGGCCAGTTGCAGGGCCTGCGCCGCGACGGGCGCGCCGGAAGCCCGGGAAATGATGGAGACCACGCGATCCCAGCCTTCGCCGACGGACGGGCCGTAGCCCCAGCCGATGGTCTCCCTGTAGCCGCCGGAGGTGAAGGTCGAGAAAATCTTGACAAGCGCGTTGCCGGTCAGGCTGTCGCAGACGAGGACGTCCACGGCCCCGGCCACCAGATCGTTGCCGCGCAGCAGGCTGCCGCCGTCGCCGCGGCCGCTGCCGCCCAGCTCGACGTCGTAACCGGCGTCGCGCAGGCGTTGCAGGGCGCGCAGGGCCTGCGCCGCGCCGTCCTGATTGAGAAAGGCCAGCGAAGGACGCGCCAGTCCGGCGGCCCTGGCGGCGGCCAGCCCGTAAACGGCGTTGAGCAGCAGCGCCGGGCCGCGTTTCGCATGGGACATGCCCGTGCAGGACGCGATGAAAAGAGGCGCGCCGCGTCCGGGGGTCTGAATGCGGCCGATGGTGGTCACGCCGATGGGGAAGGGATAGTGCAGGGCCACGGCCCCTTCGACGCGGCCCTCGGCAAAGGCCGCGTCGAGAGCGGCGGCGCGCGCCTCGTCGCTGTCGTCGCAGGGAAGCCATTCAAGATCGTCCCAGCCGGGCGCGGGGGTTCCTATGGCCAGCACGCGCAGGCCGGGGCGCGCCTCCTGCGCCATGCGCGCGCCGCGCAGCAGCTCCTCCGCTCCCAGCTCGCCGCCGTCGGTCATGAGCGCGATCCGCCGTTCGGGGCCTCCCGCGCGCGCCGTGCGTACGATATCCGCCAGGGCTTCGGCTATACGTTGTCTCTTGAGGTTATCCATGCTCTACCCCTTGAGTCTCTCGGCCATTTCTTCCATCACGTCCAGCAGGACGGCGCGCACGTCGTCCGCGTTCACGGCGGCGGCTCCGGCCCGCGCCTCGGGCTTTTCAACGATGAAGGACGCCCCGTCGGCCAGATTGGTCAGGCGCCCGAGGAAGAGGCTCCCCTTGCCGATGAGCATGGCGCGCGCCATGCGTCCCTCGCGGATGGCGTCCACGGCATGCCCGAGGAAGGGCACGCCGGACGGAATATGCCCCTGCGTCGGGGCGAAGCCCGGCACGCCGCGCGCGGCCACGAAATCGGCGATGGCCGAGCGCTCAAGCTGCCCCTTCATGACGGCCAGGGCGGCGATCATCTTGTAGTTGGCTTCGGGCACGTTGCCCGCGCCCGCGGGCAGGGTGATTTCCGGGTCGTGCAGTTCCGGGGCGTAGACGTCCACGTCGCCGAAGCCCAGGCCGGCCGCCGTCAGCGGTTCGTAGACCAGCGCCGTGGTCACGGCCTGCGGGGAGGCGCCCGCGCTCACGCTGTGCTTGCCGACGGCGTCGAGGCGGATGGCGGGCGTCTGGCCGTCGTCGGGGCCGAGCAGCACGGCGAAGCCGCCCAGGCAGCATTCCAGCGGCATGACGTTCTTTTTCAGATGCTCGCGCGAGTTCATGAACAGCTTGGGGATGCAGCCGCCGCTGACCACCGCCACGTTCTTGCGGACCCCGGCCGCGACCATGCTCGCGGAGGTGATGATCGCGGCCGCCGGCGCGGCGCAGAAGGCGCGCACGTCAAAGCCGCTGGCATGGGAGCAGCCCGCGCTTTCGGCTATGGCCTTGGCCATGTTGCCGCCGCCGCGCTGATTGATGTCGCCCGCCGCCTCTTCGGAGCAGTCCACCACAAAGTCGATGTCGTCGGGCGTCAGGCCGGAATTCTTGATGAGGTGCAGCAGCGACAGCACCGCGCCGGCCTTGCTGGCGATGTTTTCCAGCAGCACATGGGCCGAGAGGTTTTCGTCCACTTCATGGCCGCGACGGCAGCAGCCCACGACCTTGCCGCCGCAGTACAGCGGCAGCGCGTGTTCCTCGGCGATCTGGCGCTCGATTTCGGCGGCCTCATGCCCGGCTTCCAGACGGGCAAGCTGAACCGGGCCGACGACGGGGTGGCCTTCCAGCTTCGCCTTCATGGCCGCGGAAAAATCCTTTTCCAGCCAGATCAGATCAAAGACGTCGCAGATATCCAGCAGGGCCAGAAATTCGTCTTCGGGCATGATCTCGCCGTAACGGCCGTAGCGCGTCGGGGCTTCCGCAAGATGCTCCATGCAGGGACGGGGCGCCGCCGCGAAAGCGGGCATGTCCATCGCGCCGATATAGACGAGGTTCGGCGCATAGCGGCTGACAACGTCGTAGCCGGGAATCTTTGCCGCCAGATCCGTCAGGAAAGGGGAATCCGGCTTGGCGACGCGCTCCTGCCACGGCGTCGTGCCGTAATGAAAGCCCAGTTCGGATGCGTGATTGAGGCAGTAGGCTGTGCCCCTGATGCCGACATATGCCATATGCGAAGCCTCCTCGGCGTATTCCGTTACTTCATCCAGGCTCTGGTCTGTTAACACTCTTCGTATTCTTTGGGGGGAAGGGAAACCCCTCAGCGCTGCTGTCGATGCCCGTAGCTTCCTTCGTCGCAACGGGCACGGCCTGCGGCCGCCATCCGGTCGCTGCCAGCGCGAGAGGGCCCAGCCTTTC
>CALUWU010000110.1 GCA_944324555.1 uncultured Desulfovibrio sp. | reverse complement strand
AAGGGAAACCCCTCTGCTAGCGCGAGAGGGGTTTCCCTTCCCCCCAAGCCCCCCATCCCTTCCCCAGCGCGCTTTTATCGGGGGAAGAGTCAGGAATGCAAGGCGACCCCGCCGCCAAAGACAAGTGGCGCGTGTTTTGTAAAATTTGTGTTAACAGGCCCTAGAGCGCGAAACCGCAAGAGCCCCCCAAAAGAAAACGCCCGTTCACGACGGGCGTTTTCTTTTGGTCGCTGAATGCCGGAAGAGGCAACAACCGCCCCGGACGCGCCGCGAAAACAGTGCGTTCCCCTGTCGGAACTTCGGCAGGGACAAAAACATCTGGACGTAAAAAGTAAAATTATTTAATATGATAACAAAATATTACCCAAGGAGGTCCTTCATGAAACCAAAACTTTTTGCCTCTCTTGTTCTTGTCTTCTCGGCGCTCTGTCTTTCCGCCTGCGTCTCTCAAATGACAAATAAGCACAGCGAATTGACATATAATGAAGCAAAAACAATGCTTGTAGCGGGAAAAACAACGAAAGCCGAAGTAAAAAAAGAATTTGGAACTCCAGATTCCATTGTTGGACAAAACGCCAGAGAATCATGGACCTACAATCTGAAGACCCCATCGAGCGCCTCCGCCTATGCGGGAACTAGCGTTGCGTCTACGATAGCCTCCGGGGCCGCCTCCCTTGTCCCCGGCGTCGGCGGATATGCAGGCGCGGCCGCGTCTCAAGCTGCCTACGGGGCTACTCGTGGCGCGGTGGAAGACGCCAAGAAAGAGGCTGGAATGGATCAGAAAAAAATCCTGACCATACATTTCAAAAATGATGTCGTGGAAAACTTTAGCCTCAGCACATATAAATAGCCACTTTCCCGCCCGCAAGAAAACGCCCGTTCACGACGGGCGTTTTCTTTTTTCACCACACGGAATCGGGGAGGAAAAACATCCCCGACCGCGAAAGAGCCTCCGCTCAAGATACAGTCCACCCCCTCGCCGGGGGACGGCGAACGCGGGGACGCCGCCGGGGGAACCGCAGCGTTCATTGACCTGAATAAAGCGCGTTTGGGGAGGGATGGGGGGGTCGGGGGGAAGGGAAACCCTTTGCGCGCCAGCGAAAGGGGTTCCCTTCCCCCCGACAGACAAAAGACCCCCTCCCAAACATGCGCCAGCATGCTCGACGCAAGACCCCGCGCCGCTCCCGCCGGGGGACGGCGAACGCGGGGACGCCGCCGGAGAAACCGCAGCGTTCATTGACCTGAATAAAGCGCGTTTGGGGAGGGATGGGGGGTTCGGGGGGAAGGGAAACCCTTTGCGCGCCAGCGAAAGGGGTTCCCTGCCCTCCGACAGACAAAAGACGAACGCCTAGTGTTCCAGGGCGGCGCCGTTGCCGCCGGCCTTGAGCAGGCTGCCCATATGGACGCGGGCAAGCTCCAGCTCGCCGCTGCTGACGGCGGGCATGTCTCCGGGGCGGGTGGGCATGTCGTTGCCTTCGGCGAGGATGGTCACGGCGGCGGCCATGCGCCCCATGACGCAGAAGAAGCGGCGGGGGTCCCAGCCTTCCTTTTTCACCCAGGCGGCGGCCTCGGGGGAGTAGAGGAAGTCCGGCCTGCCCTTGCGGCGCACGGGGTGCGCCTCTTCTTTATTGTCGCGCGCCCACTGACGGAAACGCGGCAACAGTTCCACAAAGGCGAGCACTTCCTTTTCGGTTACGGGCTGCTGCTTGTCGTAGACGGTCGCGACGCTCTGCCGCGAGGCGGCCAGCGCCTCGCCGGCGCACGGCGGCGCGGCGACGAAAAGGGCCAGCAGCAGCGCCAGCGGCGCGCCGGCAGGAAACATTCCCATAGAGTCCTCTTTGTTAGTAATTCACCGCGCTGATTTTCGAGAGGCGATCCATATTGTGATAGGATTCCACATAGCGCAGGGTTCCCGTCTTGCCGCGCAGCACCAGAGAGTGCGTCACGGCATGGCGCGCGCTGTAGCGCACGCCGCGCAGGAAATCGCCGCCGGAGATGCCGGTAGCCGCGAAAAAGCAGTCGTCGCTTTTGACCAGGTCGTTGACGGTCAGCACGGCGCGCATGTCGATGCCCGCATCCACGATGGCGTCCTTTTCCACATAGGACTGGGGGTCAAGACGCGCGAGCATCTGGCCGCCCATGCCCTTGATGGCGCAGGCGGCCAGCACGCCCTCGGGGGTGCCGCCGGTGCCCATCATGATATCCACTTCCGAGCGGGGGTCCACCGCCATGAGCGCCCCGGCCACGTCGCCGTCGGAGTGCAGCTGAATGCGCGCCCCGGCCTTGCGTATTTCGGCGATCAGGTTCTGATGCCGCGGCTTGTCCAGCACGAAGACCACGAGGTCCTTGACCTGCTTGCCCAGCGCGGAAGCCACGCGCGAGAGGTTCACGTCCACCGGCGCGTCGAGGTCGATCACGTCGCGGGCTTCCCGCGAAACCACCAGCTTCTGCATATAGAAGCTGGGGCCGGGGTTGAACATGCTCCCGCGCGGCGCCACGCCGACGACGGAAATGGCGTTGGGCCGGCCGTAGGCCAGCAGGCTGGTGCCTTCCACGGGATCGACGGCCACGTCAAGCTGGGGGCCGTCGCCCATGCCGACCTTTTCGCCGTTGTAGAGCATGGGGGCGTGATCCTTTTCGCCTTCGCCGATGACGACGACGCCGTCGACATGGAGGGTGGAAAAGCTCACGCGCATGGCGTCGACAGCGGCGCCGTCTCCGGCTTCCTTGTCGCCGCGTCCCAGCCAGCGCGCCGACGACAGGGCCGCGGCTTCCGTGATGCGAACAATATCAAGGGCCAGGTTTTTCTCCGGGGCTTCAGGCATGACATCCTCCGTCTGCTGCGGGATTCAAAGGAAGTTCAAGACTACGCCACTCCCGCCGGGCTTTCAAGGGCGCGGGGGCGGGAGAAACGACGCCGTCCCGCACGGAAAGGCTCCGGCTTTTCTCCGGCGTAACGCCGTTATTCCGCCGTCTTGCAAACGTCAATCCACTCTCCGCCCGTCGCGCGCTCCAGCTCGTCGAGGCGCAGCTCGACGGCGTTGTTCGGGGCGCCCGCCGCCGGGTAGACGGGGTCAAAGGCGCGCAGGCTTGCGTCCAGATAGACGCGCACGCCCTCCGGCAGGGCAAAGGGGCAGACGCCTCCGGCGGGATGCCCGATCAGCGCCTCCAGCTCTTCGGCGGGAATGAACGCGGCCTTCTGATGGAAGCGGTCCTTGAACTTGCGGTTGTCCAGCCGGGCCGTGCCCATGACCACCAGCACCGCCGGCCCCTCCCTTGTCATGACGGACAGGCTCTTGGCGATGCGGCCGGGTTCGCAGTCCAGGGCCCGCGCCGCCAGCTCCACCGTCGCGCTGGAAACGGAAAATTCCCGATAGCGCTCCGCAAGCCCAAAGTCCGCAAGCTGTTTCCTGACCTCGTCAACACGCATGACATTCCTCCCGACACAGGTATTTTTCATATTTGCGTTTCAGAATATTGCCTCCGGGGGACGGGGGCGGCGGGGAAGGCTCCGGCGTTCCCGGAACGCTCCATCCTCCTGAGTAAAGCGCGTTGGGGGAAGGATGGGGGGCCCGGGGGGAAGGAAACACCCTTGCGCGCCAGCCAAGGGGGTTTCCTTCCCCCCGGACAACAACCAGCCTGACCTAACGCGGCATACGGTAGCGCCCGGCCATGGGGGCTTGCCAGCCGCCGCCGAAGGGCATGTCGCTGACGTAGAGGGCCGGGGGTTCCTGACGGCGCTTGAATTCCGCCGCGAAGAGGCGGGCGCGCACGTCCTTTTCAAGGTTGTCGAGGGGGGTTCCGTGGGGTTCGGGGCGCAACAGGCGTTGCAGGGCGGGATCAAGGACGTCATAGGGGGGCAGACTGTCGGAATCCTTCTGCCCGGGGCGCAGCTCGGCGGAGGGGGCCTTTTCAAACACGGCGCGGGGAATCAGATCCTTGCCGCGCGCGGCGTTGAACCATTCCGCCACGGCGTAGACTTCCGTCTTGGTCAGATCGGCGATGACGGCCAGCGCGCCCACGGTATCGCCGTACAGGGTGCTGTAGCCCACGGCGGCCTCGCTCTTGTTGCCCGTATTGAGCACCAGCGCCCGCGCGCGGTTGGCCAGCGACGACAGCAGCACGCCCCGGATGCGGGCCTGCACGTTTTCAAAGGTGGCGTCGCCTCCGGCCGGTTCGGGGAAAAGCCCCAGCCCGGGGCGCAGGGTTTCGGCAAAGACGCGCATCACGGGCTCAATGGGCAGGGTTACGGTCCGCACGCCCAGATTTTCGGCAAGGGCCAGCGAATCGGTAATGGACCCCTCGCTGCTGTACGGGGAGGGCATCAGCACGCCCAGCACGTTTTCCGGGCCGAGAGCCTCGGCGGCGACGGCGCAGACAAGGGCCGAGTCCATGCCGCCGGACAGGCCGACAATCGCCTTGCTGGCGTGGCACTTGCTTACAAAGTCCCGGACGCCCAGCGTCAGCGCGCGCCAGACGGCTTCTTCCGGGCAGGAGCAGGCCGGATGGATTTCCCCCGCGCCCGCGGCGGTATCCACAATAAGGACTTCCTCCTCAAAGGCGCGCCCTCTGGCCAGCAGCTGCCCCGTGGGATCAAAGGCCACGCTCTGCCCGCCGTAAACGCCGGAATCGAACCCGCCCGCCAGATTGACGGAAAAAAGGTGCACATGATGCCGCGCGGCAACGTGCGAAAGGCGATGCTCGACGATTTCCCGCGCCCCCCGGCAGAAGGGCGTCGCGCTCATGTGGACAATGGCGTCCACGCCGCGCTGCACCATTTCCATCAGCGGATTGTGGCCGCTGGCGTACTGAATTTCCCAGAAGGGACTTTCGCCGTCGGCTTCGGTATGGCACAGGGCTATGCCCAGACGCCAGCCGCCCAGGGTCAGGATGCCGCAGGACAGGCCCAGTTCAAAAACCCGTCCTTCCTTGCTCATGCCGCCCACGCCGACCTTGCGGGACGTGACCTGCCACTGGCCGTCGCGGCAGAGGACGGCCGCATTGGACAGGAGGCCCGGAGCGTAGACGCTGCGAACCGGCGCGCCCACCAGCAGCGGCGGGCCTTCCCTGACGGCTTCGGCCAGGAGATCCAGCCCCCGCCCGCAGCCATCGGCAAAATCCACCATCTGGGCATAACTCCCCGGCTCCGGCCCCGCCAGCGCCAGCTCCGGCGTCACGCACAAATCCACGCCGGCGCCGGCGGCCTGCCGGGCGGCCGCCGCGATGCGCTCGACATTGCCCGCCACGTCTCCCGTAACCGCATTGCACTGCAATAACGCTATTTTCATCGATATCCCTTTCAAGTTGCCGGGGGCGGCCTTTCCGCCCCTCGGGAAATCCGCTTCCCGCAGCACAGCACCAAAAACGGCCCGTTGTCAAATCGCCCCGCCCGGAACGGGCGCGGCAGGAAAAACGGCAAAGGCGGGCGGGGAAAACCCCTCCGCCCGCCTTTCGCCGCCTTACAGCAGGCCGTGCAGCGGCCCGCCCGGAGCCGCCAGCGCGTCCACGCGGCGTTCAACCTCCGGGTCTTCCTCCAGCACGGGCGCATGGAACGGCTTGATGCGCGCGTCAATAATCAACGGCGCCTCGCACCCCCAGTGCCGGGCGCGGGTCGCGGCGCGCGCGCCGTAAACATCCGCAGCGGGATCGGAACGGGTAAAGGTCGTCCAGAGGAAATTATCAAAGGACGCCGCCGCAAAGGCGGCGTCGTCCGTCACGACCACCAGCGGGAACGCCTCTCCGGCTTCCCACGCGTCAAACGCCCGCGCAAGTTCTTCCATCCGGGCGTCTCCCTCGCCGCGCCGGCTGTTGTTGCGCGGCCCCCGCAGCACGACAATGCCGGGCGCCGCCACCCGCGCGTCGCCAAAGCCCTCGGGCAGGGGCGGCAGCGCGCCCAGCTCCGCGCCCAGACGGCGGCGGGCGTCTCCGGCGACCGCCCAGACAAGTCTGGAACCTTCATGCAGCCCGTTCCCCGTATAATCGAGAGTGTCCGCGGTTCCCTGCGTGAAGAAATGCAGATCGCGCGCGAAGTCCGTGCGTTCCAGCACATGGCGGAAAAAGGCCGGCACGTCGCGCGCCCGCAGTTCGGGCGCGTCCTCGTGCGCGGCAATGACAAGGTACTTGGCAAGCGCCGTCTGCGTGGTTCCCAGCAGATGCAGGGCCGCCGTCAGCACCTCGCGCGGCCGCCGCACGGCCTCGTACGGCGTATAGCGCTCGCTCCCCAGCGCCAGCAGCAGCGGATGCACGCCCGCCGCGTCAACCGCATGAACCTCCCGCACGCCCGCAAAGACCTGCGGCACCATGCAGCCCGTCAGCTCATGAATGAAGTCGCCGAAAACCGTATCTTCCTGCGGCGGCCGCCCGACCGCCGTAAAGGGCCATATGGCGTCGGCCCGATGCCGCACGCCCTCCACCTTCAGCACCGGGAAATCATGGGCAAGGCTGTAATACCCCACATGATCCCCAAACGGCCCCTCCGGTTTCAGCCCCGGCAGCACATGTCCCCACAGGCAGAAATCCGCTTCCGCCGCCACAGGCAGTTCAAAGCCCGGCACGGCGGCCATGTCCACGCGCCGCCCGCCCAGCAGTCCGGCAAAGCGCAGTTCCGACAGTCCCTCCGGCAGCGGCATCACCGCCGAAACCGTCAGCGACGGCGGCCCGCCCACAAAGACCATCACCGGCAGCGCCCTGCCCTGCTCCAGCGCCGCCGCATGATGCACGCCGATGCCCCGGTGAATCTGGTAATGCAGGCCCACTTCATCCGGCTCATAGGCGTTGCCCCCGAGCTGCACCCGGTACATGCCCAGATTTGAGGCGTTCAGCCCCGGGCGGCGCGGATCTTCCGTATAGACCAGCGGCAGCGTGATGAACGGCCCCCCGTCCTCCGGCCAGCATACCAGCCGGGGCAGATCCGCCACCGTGCAGGCATGTTCCAGCACCGGCGCATGGCTCGTCCTTCGCGGCTGCATATGCGTCAGCGCGGGCAGCAGTCCCAGTGACCGCAGCGGATGCCGCAGCGCGTCCGTCGGGTCCGCCTTCGCCGCAAGCACGCCCTCCACCGCCTTCAGCGCGTCCCGGAAAATAAAGTGCAGTCGTTCCCGCGTGCCGTACAGATTGCACAGCATCGGAAACGACGATCCCCTGACCCGCGTGAACAGCAGCGCCGGCGCGCCCGCCCGGAACGCCCGCCGCTGAATCGCCGCCAGCTCCAGTCGCGCGTCCACCTCCGCGTCCACACGGCGCAGCATCCCGTTGCGCTCCAGGTCATCAACGCACTGCCGCAATGTCGTATAGCCCATAGCGTATTTTCCCGTGATTTTTTTGTATGGTTGTTTTTGAGGGGGGAACCCCCTTTTGCTTGCGGCAAAAAGGGGGTTCCCCCCTCAATCTCCCCCCTCCCCCAAGGCCCGCGCATATGCGGCCCGCTTCGCAGGCCGCGACGCTCTTTCCATTCTGGGCCGCAGGACGGGGATTGAACTCCTTATTGAGAGGCCCCCCCTCAAACTCCCCCTCCCCCAAAACCCGCGCGTATGCGGCCCGCTCCGCAGGCCGCGACGCTCTTTTTATGGTTCGACAGGAGCGAGGGGGCGTTTGCCTTCGAGGTAGTTTTGAAAATCGCGAATGATATTGGCGTGATCAAAGGCTATTGGCGACGGAAGCGCGTCGAGGGGGAAAAAGTTTGCCTCGGCGGCGTCGTCGCCGGCGACGGGCTCGGCGTCGGGAGCCACGTCGGCCACAAAGACCACGGACATGGTATGCTGCCGGGGATCGCGCGCAGGCTGCGAATAGACGCCCAGCACGCCGAGCAGGCGCACATCAAGGCCGGTTTCTTCCCGCATTTCCCGGCGGGCCGCGTCTTCCACCTGTTCGCCTTCGTCTATGAAGCCGCCGGGCAGGGCGTAGCCAAGAGGGGGGTTGCGTCGCCGGATCAGCACGATGCCCCGCGCGGGATCGTGGATAATGACATCGGTTGTCGGAGAAGGATTGGCAAACCGAGGAAATCCCTTGCCGCAGTGAGGACAGATAATCGTTTTTTCCATGCGGCTATGGTACGACAGGGGCGCGCCCGTCGCAAGCAACTCCCCCGGGGCATGTCAACGCGCGTATCCCGGAAAGGGGGACGGCCGTCGCGAGGAAAGCGTCGGCGCCCCCGCGACGTTCCATCCTCCTGAATAAAGCGCGTTGGGGGAAGGAAACAACGCGCCAGAGTCAGGACTCATTATCAAAAGCTGTCTCCCTGCAAGATAACATGTAAAAATATTTCTATACATTACAACAATGCTTATCTTTACCCGTCAGCACATTATGCGCGGGTTTTGGGGAAGATGGGGGAGTTTGAGGGGGAAGAAACCCCTTTTTGCCGCAAGCAAAAGGGGTTTCTTCCCCCTCAAGAAAGCCATAATGAACCCTGAGCCCAGCCAAGGGGGTTTCCTTCCCCCCGGCGAAAACAAACGCAAAAGCCTTATAAAACGACGCTGAAGCCGGCGGCGCGGAGGGCGTCGAGGGGGACGGCGCCTTCCCGGAGGACGTGAAGGAAGCCGAGGGGGCCGGGGCGCACGATGGTGGAGGGGAGGCCGCCGGCGGGCGCGGGGGGCGCGTCGAGGATAACGTCATGCGGGCCGTCGAGGGCGTCGAGGAGGCGGGGATCGAGGTCGTCGATACGGCGCACGGCGTCGCGGCCGCTGAGGTTGGCGCTACTGGAGGTCAGGACGCCGCCGGCGAGGCGGGCAAGCGCGGCGGCGGCGGGATGGGGAGAGACGCGCGCGGCGACGAGCCCCTCGCGGGAGAGGGAGGCGACGAGGGCGGGCGAGAGGGAGGCCGCCGCGTCGGGGAGCAGGGGCAGGGCCACGGTAAGCGGCCCGGGCCAGAAGAAGTCGAGGAGGCCGGGAGGGGCGGCGTCCAGACGCGCCAGCGGCGCGAGCTGATCCGGGGAACCGGCGAGAAGCGGAAGGGGGCGCTGGACGGGCCTTTGCTTGACCTGATAGACTCGCGCGACGGCGTCGGCGCGACGGGCCAGACAGCCGAGCCCATAGAAGGTTTCAGTAGGAAAGAGCACAAGCCCGCCCTGTTGCAGGCAGCGGGCCGCATCGGCAATATCGGACGTCACCCGGACGCCGGAACAGGGAGCGGCAGACATGGCAGGAAAACCTCTTCGCGTGCTGTGCGTGGGAAAGATCAAGACGCCCTTCTGGAGGGACGCCGCGAGTCACTATGCGGGGCGCATCGCCCGCTGGCGGCCGCTGGAACAGACGGAAGTCCGCGACGGCGACGCGGCGCTGCCGGTGGAGCAGCGCAACGCGCTGGAGGGGCGCCGGCTGCTGGAGAGCCTGCAACCGCAGGACGTGCCCATAGTGCTGGACGAGCGCGGCGGCGCGTTCACGTCGCCGGAGCTGGCGCGGAGCCTGCGCCAGATCGACGAGAGCGGACGCGGGCGCCCGTGCTTTATCGTGGGGGGCGCCTATGGCCTTGACGAGGAAGTACGCCGGCGGGCGTGGAAATGCCTGTCCTTGTCGGCCATGACGTTTCCGCACGAGCTGGCCCGGGTGCTGCTGCTGGAACAGCTCTACCGGGCCGAGTGCATCCTCCGCAACGTGCCGTATCATCATTAGCGTGTTAACATTAAGGCAACACGCTCCAAAGGACGAGGCGCGTCTGTTCCGGGCTGGAGGGATTCTGGAGCAGAGCGGACTTTCGGTCAAGCCGGATTTCAGGGGAAAGGAACGACAGGCATTTTTTTCCAGGCACATGACGCAAGATGGTTCCTCAACCCTATAGATTTTTGCGTTATTCCTCGAATTTATTGAATATCATTTTCCGATACAGCTCCCGCGAAAACATGGCGCCCAGGTTGCATAAAATATGCAGCCAGCAAGAACTTCAGGGAGGCGGACGCCATGATATCTTCGATAGGCATGAACCGGGAAATGAACAGGCTCTTTTCTGTCTTTGCCAACAGGGTGCAGGAAAACGCATCCAGGGCCGAGGCGGACAAGGCTTCTCAGAACGTCATCAAGGGTATTTCTTGGGGCAACAATAATATTGATCAGCTCTATCCTGACAGCGCCTCGCGGCTTGAAGCTGTCGCGTCCGGGAAGGTAGAAAACCCCGGAAAATGGTGGGTGCTGGGTGTTGACGTTGAAAAGGAGCTGGAATTCAAGTACTCCACCTTGAGCGAAAACCCGACGGAGCTGGAAATAAACTGGGCGGAGCCGTCGTGCCTCGGCATTCACCTTATCGGTTGCGTGTATGACGATTACTTTCAGAGTCTCAGGCGTTCGTATCCTGAAGAGTATGAAACGCTGATGCAAAAAAGAGCCGAGCGTTGTGATGCCGTCATGAAGGAATACGGCCTTGAAGGTCTGTCCAGAGAGGAATTCTATTACAAGACGCACGGCGAGCTTTCAAAAGAAATGACCGACTTTTTCTACCAGGGCTTTGATGATGAGGGAAAGCGTCTTATTTCGTTCTTTTTCCCAAGAATCGGCGAAGCGTTTGGTTTTTAGGGCTCCGCCCTCGCCCGCCCGCAAATACGGAACGGGTATTGAGGAAGAGGGAGGAGTTTGAGGGGGAAGGAATACTTTTGCCGCGAGCAAGGGGGTTCCTTCCCCCTCAAACATTCAAGGCCCGGTCAAAGCGAGCGGAAAAACCGCGCTTTTTCCGCGAAACGGCAGGCCGTATGGTTTGAACTGAAAATGCTCCAGGGTCAGGACTCATTATCAAGAACCGTCTCCCTGCGAGAGAATATGCAAAAAAAAACGTAATGAGTTCAGAACCGGGAGAGGCGCAAAACGTAGAGAGGGTTCCGTCGCTGTGCGCGCGACGGAACCCTCTCCACGTTTCCTGTACCTTATAATATATATTTAGGCGGTTTTCTTGCCGCTCTTTTTCAGATTTTCCATCTGCTGCCGCACTTCGTTCATGGCCTGACGGACTTCCGCCGTCTGGGGCTGGCTGGCCAGTTCCGCGAGTTTTCTGGTCAGGTCTTCCAGTTCTTTCTGAATAGCCTCCATGGTCTCGCTGTCGGTTTCGTTGCGGTTGAGATTGAACTTGCCGTTGCTGTCCATGCCAAGCGCCTCTCTGTAGGCTTCGGCAAGGCGCTTGCCTTCGTCGGAAATGGACACGCTGTCGCCGCCGGCGGGCGCGTCCGTTTCCAGGGGCGAGCGGGACGCGTTTTTATCGCCAATGCCGAACAGGGCGCCGATGCCGGATATATTCTGGGCCTGCGTATCAAACGGGTTGATGAACATAGGGGGGACCTCCCGGAAAAGAATTCCTTCAATTCCAGAAGTATGCAATAAATATACCGCTACGGCAGCACCGCCTGTCCGACCTGTCCGGGCGACGGATCGGCGTCCGGCGTCATGCCGCGCAGGCCTTTTCGCGCGGCGACGCCGGCAAGAATTTCAAGGTGCGCGGGCAGAAGTTTCGCGAGACTGTAGCGGGCAAGCACGGTCTTTCGCGCCTCCTTTCGCAGTTCTTCGAGCTGTCGCGGATTTTCGAGCGCATGAACGACGGTTCCGGCGATCTCGTCGCTGTTCCAGAAGGAGGTCAGCAGGCCGTTCACCCCGTGGCTGACGACTTCGCGCACGGGCGAGGTTGCCGACGCCACGACGGCGCAGCCGCAGCTCATGGCTTCCAGCATCGACCAGGACAGTACAAACGGCGCCGTAAGGTAGACATGAACGCTCGCGGCCCGCAGGACGGCCCGATATTCCTCATACGGGCCGAAACGCAGAAAATGCACCCTTTCCGCATCGACGGGAACCTCGCTCCGCATGACGTCGCCCCAGGACCTGCCGTCGGCGCGCGGGTCGCTGTAATGCGTGCTGTCGTTTCCCATGATCACGACATGGCAATCCGGGCGGGCCTCCAGAATGCGGGGAATGCTCCTGAAGAACTGCGGAAAGCCCCTGTAGGGTTCCAGGCCGCGCGTCGCGTAGGTCACGATTTCCGGCAGGGCGGAAAGCTCCAGCCCCTGCACGACGACTTTCCTCCCCCGCTCCGCAGGGGGCGCCGGCGAAAAGAAATCCGTGTCGATGCCGTCGTGAAGGACGCGAATTCTGGGCGCGTATTCCACAGGATACTGGGACATCTGCCACGCCGTGGGACAGACGACCGCGTCGCATTCCCGCAGCGCGTCCAGCTGGCACAGATTTCTGTGCCGGTTGGCGGCAAAGGCGGCGGGCCTGTCCTTTCTCTTTCCCGCAAAGAAGCGATGCAGCTCCCCCCTGGTGTAAAACCATTCCCCGTACACCACATAGCCCGCGTCGGGAAAGACGTCGGGAACGTAAAGACTCCCGCCCCATCCCGGATGCGCGCAGACAACGTCGGGATAAAAGCCGCTCGCGGCAAGTTCGCTCATGGCCCGGCCGTAGGCCTCTCCCGTCAGGAACATTTCCCGCGCGACCTTGTGGGACCTGGAACGGATTTCCCCGGCGTTCAGAACGGGCCGGGGCACGGGAATACGCCGCACGCCCTCCGCGACGGCATCCTCCCGCGCGTACTGCGACAGGAAAACCACCTCGTGCCCCGCGCGCGCCAGCTCACGCACAATATGCACGAACTGCCCCGGAAAATTGTTGTGAATAAAAAGAAATCTCATGGACAGCGCTCCTTGCCGAATAAAAGTAAAATCGTTATAGAATTATATACAATTCTATCGTTACGGCAAGTCCCGCCCCCGGCGGCCTGTTAACATTACTCTCGTATTCTTTGGGGGGAAGGGAAACCCCTCAGCGCTGCTGTCGATGCCCGTAGCTTCCTTCGTCGCAACGGGCACGGCCTGCGGCCGCCATCCGGTCGCTGCCAGCGCGAGAGGGCCCAGCCTTTC
>CALUWU010000109.1 GCA_944324555.1 uncultured Desulfovibrio sp. | reverse complement strand
GAGGGGTTCCCCTTTCCCCCGACGCAACGCCAAAGAAGCGCGTTTGGGGGAGGATGGGGGGAGTTTGAGGGGGGAAGGAACACACTTTGCGCGCGAGCCAAAGGGGGGTCCTTCCCCCCTCAACAATACCGCGCAGCGAAATAAAGCGCGCTGGGGAGGGGGAAGGGGGTTCGGGGGAAGGGGGAACCCCTCTCGCGCCAGCAGAGGGGTTCCCCCTTTCCCCGACGCAGCAACACCCCTCCATCTTCTTTTGATCCTGCCTTTTGCGGGACAGCGACAAATCATGTCAAGCCGTCCTGTGCATATCCGCTGCATATCTGGAGCATATATGCAGCGTCTCCGCTGAAAAAAGCGGCCGTATACTTTCCCCACAAAGAGGAGGAAAGAGCATGCCGCTTTATCTTGATTTCATTCAATCGATTCTGCGTCTGCCGGGATTTGAGGGGCCGCAGCAGTTGCGCGGCTATATTCCCTGCGATCTTTCTGACGGCGGTACGGCCAACTATCATGGCGGGCGGAATCCCGAACGGTATAGCCCCATGGGCATTTCCGGCGTCACGGTCGGCACGGGCGTTGATCTGGGCCAGACGGACGCCGGGGTTCTGGAAGGCATGGGGCTTGAGGAATCCGTGCTTGCGCCGCTGCGGCCGTATCTTGGGTTGCGGCAGGCGGAGGCCGTGCGCGCCCTGCACGCCGCGCCCCTGACGCTGACGGAAGCGCAGGCGGACAGCCTCGACGCCGCGATGCTGCGGCATCATGTCCACAAGATTTCCCGGCGCTACGACCGCGACGCGGGCGCGAACGCCTTTTCCCGTCTGCCGCGACAGGCGCAGGCGGTCATTGTGTCCATTCAGTATCAGCGCGGCGTCAACAGCCCGTACAAGTACCCGAATACCTGGGCGGCGCTTGTGCGCCGCGACTGGGCCGACGCGGCCGCGCGTCTGAAGAACGGCGCGCTCTGGGAAGGCTACCGGCAGCGCCGCGCCCGCGAGGGCAGGCTGCTGGAGGAGCTTTGCTGATGGGGCTGCCTCTTGTCGCTTCTCTCGCGGCCGTTGTTTCCGGGCTTCTTTTCCGTCGCGTTCCTGAAAACAACGCCGACGGACGACCGGCGGAGCGGCTCCAGACGCGGCCCGTGCCCGCCGCGCTGGGCGTTCTGCTGGCCTTTCTGGCCCTGTATCACTTCCTCCTCTGGCCCATACTCAATCATCATTTTCCTGAATACGGATTTCCCCCTCTGGACCTCGCGGCCCTGAGCGCGTCTCTTGCGGCCGTCGCCGGCCTTTAGGGGAAAAACTGGCGGGAGGAGAAGCGCCGCCCACAGGTGACAGCGTGCGCGCGGCCTTTTCCTTCCGCCTTCCTTCAAACCTTGCGGCCTGTCGTTTTGCGGAAAAAATGTCCTTTTCCGCATGCTTTTGGCCGTGCGGGGCGGCGGCGCCTCGCGTTTCGCCTTTTTTCAAAGGCAAAATTCTCCGGGAGCAGTCATGGACGAGCGTCTTTATGAAGTTGGGCACAAGGTCGGCGAACTGGCCGCGCGGGTGGACGCCCTGCGGGAGGAAGGCCGGGCCGCGCGGCGCGCGGTGGAAGCCCTGACGGAGGAAGTGCGCCGGCTTGTCGCCCGTCAGGACGAGCGCGTGGACGCGCTGGAATGCCGTCTGGCGGCGCAGGAGGCCGAAGCGCGCGGCATGCGGCGGGCGCTGGGCTGGAGCGCCTCGGCGCTGGGCATGGCGGGCGCCGCGCTGGGCTGGCTGCTGAGTCGCGGCGGCGACTGGCTGGCGGCGTTTCTGGGCATGGGCGGCGCGGGGGGCGGCAGGTGACGGAGGTGAAGAAGCGCGCGCGGACGTCCCGTAACCGGGGCGGCGGCGTCGAGGACGAGCGCGCGGCGGTGCTGGAGCGTCACAAGGCCGAATGGCTGCGACACCGGGAGCTGCTCGACGAACTCATGGCGGGCGGCGACTACGAGCAGGCCCGGCTGGTGAAGACCATAGCGGAAACCCTGAAAATCCGGCAGGACGGCGAGCGCCGCACCTGGGGGCTTGCCGACAGACCGGAACCCGAAACCCGCGAAGGCATGGAAATACGATGGAAGGCGTAGAAATTCCCTACACGCCCCGGTACCCGGCGGTGCACGAGACGCTGGAGCGGACGCGCTTTGTGGCGCTGGTCGCCCACCGGCGTTTCGGCAAGACGGTTCTGGCCGTCAATCACCTGTTGAAGATGGCGCTGCTCTGCCGGCGCGAGCGGGGGGCCTTCGCCTATGTGGGGCCGTTTCGCAATCAGGCGAAGGCCGTCGCGTGGGATTACCTGAAGGCCTACGCCGCCCCGGTGCCCGGGATTCTGGTGAATGAAAGCGAACTGTCCGTCAGCCTGCCCAACGGGGCGCGGGTACGCATCTTTGGCGCGGACAATCCCGACGCCCTGCGCGGGCTGTATTTCGACGGCATCGTGCTGGACGAAGTGGCGGACATGAAACCGGACGTGTGGGAAAGCATCATTCAGCCCGCGCTTGCCGACCGGGGGGGCTGGGCGCTCTTCATCGGCACGCCCAAGGGCGTCAACCTCTTTTCCCAGCTCTATTTCCGGGCCGTGGAATTGCAGGCCGCCGGCGATCCCGACTGGGCGGCGTTTTCCTTTCCCGTCACCGTCACCGGCGCCCTGCCCGAAGCGGAAGTGGAGCGCCTGCGCCGGGAGCAGTCCGAGAACGTGTTCCGCCAGGAATTCCTGTGCGACTTCAGCGCCAGTACCGACAACGTCCTCATTACTCTGGACGAGGTGGACGCGGCCATGCGGCGACACTGCGACATGGAAACCGCTTCCGCCTGGCCGCTGATCATCGGCGTGGACGTGGCCCGGTTCGGCGACGACGCCACGGTTTTCTTTCGCCGGCGCGGTCTTGCGGCCTATGCGCCCGAGGTGATGCGCCGCCTGTCCAACGTGGAAGTCGCCCACCGGCTCATGGCCTGCATCAACGAGTATCGCCCGGCCTGCGTCTGCATTGATCAGGGGCAGGGGACGGGCGTCATCGATCTTGCGCGCGAACTGACGCGGACAGGGGAGACCGTCATTGTCGAAGTGCCGTTTGGCTCCCGCGCCACGCGGCCGGAACGCTTTTTCAACCGTCGCGCGGAAATGTGGACGTCCATTCGCGACTGGCTGCGCGCCGGAGGCCGCCTGCCCCCCGGCGAAGCCCTGCGCGCCGAACTTACGGCCCCCACCTACGACTATGACGCCGCCGGGCGTATCAGGCTGGAATCAAAGGAACTTGTCAAGGAGCGCCTGCGCCGGTCAACGGACCTTGCCGACGCCCTTGCCCTGACCTTTGCCGTGCCCGCCGGCCCGGCGGACATGGCGGACAGGCGCCGCGGTCGCGGCCGTCAGCCCGCCGGGCCGTATCGCTATGATCCCTTTGGCAATCCTGATGGCGGTTAGGCTCAGGGCTCATTACGGCTTTCTTGAGGGGGAAGAAACCCCTTTTGCTTGCGGCAAAAAGGGGTTTCTTCCCCCTCAAACTCCCCCATCTTCCCCAAAACCCGCGCATAATGTGCTGACGGGTAAAGATGGGAATTGTTGTAACATGTAGGAATATTTTATTTTTTGTATGTTGTCCCTCAGGGGGACAGCTCTTGATGATGAGTCCTGACCCCAGGGCAATTTCAATTTGAAACGCACAACGTTTCAAACTGAAATCGCTCCGGGAACCGAGCGCCGGAGCGCGTTCCCCGGATGATGGAAAACGACAGACATCACGGAAAAATCCATGAATATACGAGTATTGCGCGGCGACGACGCGAAGACGGCGGCGCTTGTGGGAAGGCTGTTTGACGTCGCGTCGGCGTGGAATGTCATGCTCTGGGACGTGCCCCGCGCGGAACGTCGGGAGGCGCTGCCCCGGGCGCTGGCCGGGGCGGACGTGTATGCGGCGACGCTCGGCGGGCTTGCGCTGGCGTGCGCGTGGGTGCGCCCTGTCCTGCCGGAAGCGCGCGCGGGCGCGGCGCATTTCTGCGCTCTCGGAGGGCCGGAGGCGGCCGCCGCCGGGCGGGCGTTTCTGGAGCATCCCGAACTGACGGCGCGTTACGACGCGCTGATCGGCATTATTCCGGCGCCGTACCGCCATGCCCGCCGTTTTGTGCGGGGTCTGGGCTTTGCGGAAACGATCGTTCCGGGGCTGTGCAGCCTGCCGGAACAGGGGCGGATTGTCGCCGGCGCGTTTGTGACGCTGGCTCTTCGGGCGTGACGCCGGGCGGCGCGGCCCGCCTCGCGTTTCACCTTTTTCAAAGGTGAACCCCTCCAGCCGGAGACGTTTCAGGAGGAAGGAAAGGAATGATGAACGAAGAACGGATGATCGCGGACAACATGATTTCCGACGTGGAAGCGGCGGCGGCGACGGCCGCCCCGTCCCTGGACGGCGCGGCGTGGGACGACCGGGCCGGGGCCGCCGGGAGGGCGGAAACGGCCCCGGCCGGGACGCCGGACCCGGAAAACGCGCCCATTTCGGACTGGTCGAGCGTGGATATCGGCCTGCCCGAAGGCTCCTTCGACGCCGAGGTGCTGTCGGATTTCGGCGCGACGGCGGTTGAACTGGGGCTGACGCCGAAACAGGCGCGGGAGCTGGCCCGCTGGCAGACGGAGCGCATCGCGCGCAGCCGGGAGGAACTTCTCCAGAACGGCGTCCGGGAGCTGACGCGGGAGTGGGGAAGCAGGACGGAAAGCAACCGGCAGGCGGTGCTTTCGCTCATATCGCGCATTGACCGGCTGACGGGCGACGACGGCTTTTCCAGAGCGCTGGGCGAAAGCGGCGCGGCGTGCTTTCCCGGCGTGGCGCGGGGCCTTCTGGCCCTGTCGCGTCTGCTGGAAGAGGACAGCATCGGCGCGGGCGGCGCGGCCGCGCAGGCCGTTCAGGACGAATCCGCCATCGATGGACTGAAAAACGCCTTCAGGGAGTCCCGCCGCAGGGGCCGCTAGGGTCAGGTCTCATTACAAAGAGCCGTCTCCCTGCGGGACAATATGCAAAAAAGATAAAACATCACTACATGTTATGAAAGCGCATATCTTTACATACCTGTATATTATGCGCGGGTTTTGGGGAAGATGGGGGAGTTTGAGGGGGAACTACGGGAACGCCTTTCCTCCGGAAAGGCTGGGCCCTTTTTGCCGCAAGCAGCGACCCGGCGGGCGGCCGCAGGCCGTGCCCGTTGCGACGAAGGAAGCTACGGGCATCGACAGCAGAGCAAAGGGGTTTCTTCCCCCTCAAAACAAAACGTAATGAGTCTTGAGCCTGGGGGCAGGCTCATTGTTGACGCCCCTCCGGGGGCGGCCGGGGTCGGAAAGGCAGGAAACGGCCCCGCGCCAAAACATGTCAAGTCCTCCCGTGCCTGTCTTCTGCCATGCCGCAGCCTGCGCCGTGCGGCTCCATGCAAAAATGCGGCGGTATACTTTCGCCATGAAACGGAAAGAAACGGCGCCCCGCCTCGCGTTTACGCTCCGCAAAAGGACGGACGCCATTCCAGATAACGGCATGAATGCGTCGCGGCGTCGCGGACAACACTCTTGAAAGGAGAACATGCAATGAGTTCCGGTATGGTGACTCTCCACGAAATTGCCGTCAGACATGCGAAAAAGCAGAGCGGCATGGTGGATTCCCTGACAGAGGAGGCCCCCATTCTGGGGTATGTGAAGTGGAAGGCCGCAAGCCACGGCCTCTGGAACGTGGCCGAAAGACTCTCCGATATCGAAGGCCCGGCCTTCGTGGCCCCGGACGCGCCCCTGCCGCAGCTTTCCGTGTCGTCCGATCTGGTGACCACGGACCTGCACGTCATGGGCGGGACAATGGAAGTCCCCACCCAGCGCGCAAAGAAGTTCGGCGGCCCGCTCCGCTACTTCGCCGAAAAGCAGAACTACATTCTGAAAAAGGCGGGCATGGACACCGAGCGTCAGCTCGTCCTTGAAAACTGGCTCAAGGGCGCCGTGGCCGTGAAGAACGTCCGCGACGCGGGCGCCGCCTCCGGCGGTTTCTTCCTGCTGGCCGTGCGTTTCGACGAACTCTCCAACGTCGGACTTTTCGACCCCGATCAGTTTGATTCCGGCCGTCTGCTGAACATCGAATTTCCCTACGGCGGCGACGAGCATTATCTCCATTCCCCCGGTTACGAGGGCGTGCTCGGCTATTCCGTCACCTATCGCGGCAACTTCGGTTATCAGCTCCTCGACGCCGCCCGCACCGTGGCCGCCATCGTCAATATCGACGATACGCACCGCCCCACCCCCGACATGATCGACGACATGCTCGCGCAGGTGCGTTCCAAACCCGGCACGACCTACATCTTTACAAGCCCGCGCGGCAAGATTCACGGCGTGAATCCCTTCAAGGCCGAGCGCGTGCGCCTGACCTCCGGCGACAAGGACGCCTCCCTGCCCCTCGAATGCTGGGCCGGCATCCCCATCGTGGAATCCCACAACATTGCGGAAAAGATTTCGCATATCAAGGTGAAGTAAATGAGCATGACCCCTCGCGAATTCATGGAACTCCGCCGTCAGGCCGCCCTTGAGCGCATCGACGACGGCCGCGATCCCGGCCCCCGCTACGGCAACGTCCGCCCCCTTCTCTGGTACGACCAGTTTTTCGGCACGCGCCAGCCCCTTTCGGGAACCGTCGATTGCCCCGCCGCCCTGCGCGTCGGCGCGACCCATAACGCCCTCGACGTCGTGATCGTCGCCGGGCACGCCAACGCCGACCCCGTCGTCGTTACCGAAGGCACGACCGTTACCCTTGTCCTGCTCGAATCGGATTCTCCCGAAGGAAACTTCGTCGAGGTCGGCCCCTCCTTCTGCGTCTCCGCGCCCGCCGGCGGCATCAGCGCCGCCCCCGGGGACCTCCTCCTCCGCTTCCCCATCGGCGACATGGGCGGAAGCTGGTGCAAGGCGCGGCTCATTGTCGAGGGTTCCATTTCCGGCGGCGTCGTGGACGTCGCCCTGGCCTATAAGCCGCGGTAACGGGGAAAGCACAGGGGGCGCAACCAATGGCGGCAATTCAAACAAGCGTGCGTTATGCGTCGGACGGAACCACGGCCGTCTGGCCCGTGCCGTTCCCGTTCGGCGGGGCGGGCGATATCGGCGTGAAGATCGCGGCGGCGGACGGCAGGGAGCGGCGGCTTGTCGCGGGAACGGACTATGTGCTTTCCGGCTCCTGCGTCATGGCCGTGGTTCCCGCCGGGGAATCTCTGATCATCTGGCTGGAAAGTCCGGTGGACGCCGCTCTGGAAGCGGCGCGGCGTCGGGCGGCCGCCGGCCCGGAATACGGCCCCGTCCTTTCCGGGACGGGAACGCCGGCCGTCGCGTCCGTTTCCGTTCCGGCGGCTGAAATGGACGGAAGCTCCGGCGCGGCGCTGGCGGCCGAGGTAAGCGATCTGCGCGCCTCGCTCGACGCCCTGCGGGCGGAGCGCGAGGCGGCCCTGGAGGCGGCGCGCGCGGCGCAGGCGGACGCGCAGGTGCGCCGTCTTTCGGACGCGGGCACGGCGGAGCTGGCGCGGCTCGCCGAGGAAGCAACCGCGCGGATTGCGGAACTGGAACAGACGGCGGAAGGCCTGCGGACGGCCCTGCTGGCCCAGAGCGACGCCATTTCCCGCGAGCGCACGGCCCTTGCCG
Source organism: uncultured Desulfovibrio sp. (assembly GCA_944324555.1). Classification (GTDB taxonomy): domain Bacteria; phylum Desulfobacterota; class Desulfovibrionia; order Desulfovibrionales; family Desulfovibrionaceae; genus Desulfovibrio. The sequence goes on along the minus strand of CALUWU010000109.1, from coordinate 2,311 downwards.
AGGCGCGGGACCGTTTGGAGACCTCCCTGACGCCCGCGCGGGAGAGTCTGACGGCGCTGGACGCCGGCGTAAGCGCGGCGCGGCGGGAAGCGCGGTTTCTGGAAACGCTGGCCGCCGAAACGCGCGGCACGGCGGAAGAGGCGGCGGCCGCCGCCGAGGAATCCCGCAAGGGCGCGGAAACAGCCCGGCGCGGCGCGGAAGCGGCCCGCAATGGCGCGGAAGACGCGAAAGACAGGGCGGACGCTTCCGCCCGCACGGCGGAAATCAGCGCGAGCGCGGCCGCCGGAGACAGGGCGCGCGCCGAACTGGCCGCGACCGCCGCCGGCCGTTCGGAAAGCGACGCGGCCGCCTGGGCGGAGTCTGCCGCGACGTCGGCGGAACAGTCCTTCGGTTCGGCGCAATGCGCGTGGAAGGCGGCCTTTCAGGCGCACATCGCGCAGCATCGTCCGGGCATCGCGGCCGTGCGGTCGTGGAAGGACGAGGACGCGGCCGGGCTGCTTTCGGGCGTCTGGTTCGCCAATCCGCTGCTGCGCCACAGCCCGACCATCTTCATGGGCTTGTGGCCCGTGCGGGCATGGAGCGCCGCCGCCTGGGACGGGGTCTTCTTTCTGGGGCCGCCCTATCCCGACGCGCCGGTAACGCCGCCCGCTCCGCCCTGTCCGCCGCCGGTGGAGCCGGAAGGGCCGGACGGGGGCGGCGGCGAAACCGACGGCGGCGGCGCCGGCGAATGGCGCCCCTGTGGACGCTGAAAAAGGAGGCGGAAAACTATGGCGGATAACGAAAACGACGCGTCCATGACGCCCGTAACCCCCGCGACGCCGGGCGTCACGCCCGCGCCGGGTTCTCTGGAAGACGAGACCGTGCGGGTGGAGCGGCTTTCGGACGGTACCTATGTGCTGCACACGTCGCTGGTGCAGCTTACGGGCGGGGCGCGTTTCATCCTGCGGCCGCGCACCCATGCGGCGGACGTGCTCATGGGCGACGGAAGCGCGGCCCTCGACCGCATCCTGCTGCTGGAGCGCGGTCTTGCGGCCAATACGACCACGACGGTGGTCGAGAACATCGCCGAGCGCGATCTGCTCGCCGGCAAGATTCCCGGCGACAAGTGCTACGTCATCGACGCGACGGACGACCCCACAGTGGATGCGGGCGGAGCCTCCTACATCTGGATGCCCGCCAAGGGCGTCGCCCCGTCCTACTGGCGCAAGCTCGGCGAAGACGAAAGCCAGGATTTCGCGCTCGACTGGAACAAGATCAACGGCAGGCCGGCCAGCGCCCCCGGCGACATCGACGCCGCCGTGAACCTGGCCCACGAACACGGCAACAAGCCGTTGCTCGACGCCCTGACAACCGACGCGGAAAACCGTCTTTGTCTCAACGGCGCGCCCGTGGACGACAACCGGCGCGAACTCGCCTTTTCCGACCCCTACGGCCCCATCCCCGCCGCCCTCCGCGACGGCGGCATGCTGGTGGTCCTGGAAGAATGACGGGCGAGAGACTGGGCGAGAGACGGGGGGAGAGAAACTGGGGGGAGGGGAACCCCCTTATCTCTGCTGTCGATGCCCGTAGCTTCCTTCGTCGCAACGGGCACGGCCTGCGGCCGCCATTCGGTCGCGGCTGGCGCGCAAGGGTGTTCCCCTCCCCCCAGGCCCCCCGCCCCTCCCCCAACGCGCTTTGCTCAGGAGGATGCGCGGGAGCGGGAGCGCGAACGTCGTCCCCCGCGCGTCCGTCCCCCGGAGAAGTCGGGAATAACCTTGAATATGTTCCCCGGCGTAACCGGGAGACGGCGGGAAGAGGGAAAGCGACGGAGCGACCGGGCGGCCCTGCCGACCTGAGCAAAAGTTTTGGGAAGAGGAGGCAAGGCGCTGGGGGAAGTGACTGGGGGGAGGGGAACCCCCTTGGCTGGCGCGCAAGGGTGTTCCCCTCCCCCCAGTCCCCCCGCCCCTCCCCCAACGCGCTTTGCTCAGGAGGATGCGCGGGAGCAGGAACGCAAACGCCGTCCCTCGCGCGTCCGTCCCCCGGAGAAGTTGGGAATAACCTTGAATATGTTCCCCGGCGCAACCGGGAGACGGTGGGAAGAGGGAAAGCGACGGAGCGACCGGGAGGCCGTGCCGACCTGAGCAAAAGTTTTGGGAAGGAGAGAGGGGGAGTTTGAGGGGGAGAGGGGAGAACCCTTTTCCAAAAGGGTTTCCCCTCTCCCCCTCAAGACTTCAAAACCCCTCTCCCCCTCAAAATTGCAAATTCCCCCCTCAATAATTCAACACCCTTAATGAAGGAGCGATGCACATGGCCTTGACGTATCAGAGCGAGA
>CALUWU010000108.1 GCA_944324555.1 uncultured Desulfovibrio sp. | reverse complement strand
CCCCCTCTCCGCTGGGCCCCCCTCCTCCTGCCCCTCGCCCGCCCTCCCTCAGCTGTGCGCCCCCCCTCCGCCCCCCCTTCGGCCTCCGTCCCCACCCCCCCCCAGTCTCTCCCCCACACACTCTGATCCACCCCTCGCCTGCTTCCCTAAGCGCCCTCGCCCGACATGGCGTTCACGTTTTTGGCGGCCTGGGCCATGCCCTGAATGACCTGCGCGGCGTTGAGGGCGTTTTGTTCCTGAACCTGAGCGGCCTGAGCCTGGGCGCGCTGCTGACGGATGGCCAGCACGTCGGCATCCGCGCGGACAAGGCGTCCGGGCGCGCCGAGGCCGACGGCGAGCTCGTCCACGGTCTGATCGATATCGAGCTTGTCGAGCGCCTGCGGAGCGACCTGCGCGAGGCCGACGACGTCCTGCACGAGCGCGCGGGCGGCGTCCGCGCCGGTCTGGCGCAGGGCGTTGGCAATGGGCGAGGTAAAGGAAATCTTCATAATCAGCGACATGCCCGCCAGACTTTCGGGCGGGGGCGGCATGAAGCCCGCGCGATCGAGCATGGCCGCCACGCGATGCAGCAGCGGCGTGAGGACGTTGGGTTCATAGGCGCTCATGACGGGGCCGAGCTGTTGCAGGGCCTCGCGCTTGCGTTCGAGAAATTCCGTGGCGCTCATGTCGCGGGGCCGCTGATCCAGCGGCATGGACGCGAAGATGGAAGCCATGAGCGAATTTTCAAGACGCCGGGCCACGGTCTGCAATTCCGCCTGAAGAAACTGGAAGGCCGAGGCATAGGGCGCGAGGTCAAGGATAGGGGTTATCTGCACGGGCTCGGAGACGACGTTGACGGCTCCGGGCGACAAATCGGCGGGCGCGCGAAGCGACGAGGGAGCCTGTACCGGCGGACGCGTCAGCTTTGCCAGCCCTTCGAGCTTGTGACGCTCCATGAGATCGAGCTGCCGGGCGTCGGCAAGCGCGTCGTCGCCGGGGCCGGTACCGTAGGGCGTGACGCCCTCATGCCAGGAGGTGAAGAAATAGGGCATTTCGTGATACCCGCCCACATGCAGGAAATCATCGCCGCCGTCCTCCCAGAAGAGGGATTCCCAGGGCAGGGAACGCGCGTCGAGCCTGCCGGGCACGCGCAAATTGCGCCGCCGCACCAGATGATGCACGCGCACGGGCCGGTACGGCTCGCGTTCCAGCGCGGCGCGACTGGCCGGAGACAGGGCGGAGAGACCGAACAGCGACGCCATGCGGGCGGGCGTCCAGAGGCGCGTGCGGCATACGGCGTCGAGCCGCCCCTCGCCGTCAAGGGCGACGCTGAAGGCGCCCACCTGCACGCACTCGAAACGCACGGCGGAAGCGGAGGCAGTTTCGCAATAGAGCAGCCCGCAGCCCGCCCAGAGCAAATCCATGTTGAACGCATGGATGGCCTGATAGAAACCGCCGGCGGCAAGCGCGTCCTTCATGAGCCTGTCCACGGCGTCGAGCCAGACGGGCGCGCCGGACGCCTCCCAGAGGGAGGCATCCTGAAAGTTCGGCTCGAACCACGAAATGCCGCGCGGGGTCATGCCGCTGGTCATGCCGGAGGCGCCGCGCAGGAGAGCCTGCACGGCCGCCTGCGTAAAGGCTTCGCGGTTGCGGCGCGTGCCCGAGGGGGCCAGATCCTCGCCGTCAAACACGCCGCGATGCGGCGCTATCCACTCCGCCAGTTCCCGCCATTCTTCCTGACGCCGCGTCCGCGTCTGCGCCAGATGCGCGGCGAACTGCCGCGCCTCTTCAAATGTCGTCATAGGGATGTGCTTCCTGTCGCTTGCGGCGGGGAGAGAAGAACGCGCGAACCTCCCGCCCCGCCGCGCCGAGAGCGTTTTCAGTTTGAGACGGCTTGCATTTCAAACCATACGGCCCTTCATTTCGCGGAAAAAACGCGGTTTTTCCGCTCGCTTTGGGCCGGGCGGCGCTGCGCCGCCTCGCGTTTCGCCTTTTTCAAGGTCAAGACGCTCTACATGGTCCGCCCCAGCAGACCGGAGGCGCCCGAGCCGCCGGATGATCCCAGACCGCCGGACGCGCCTCCCGCGCCGAGCGGCGACGTGAGCAAGGCGCCGCTCATGCCGCGCCGGGCCTGCAACCTGCGGCGCTCGGCATCGCGCACGGCGAGGCTTTCGGGTTCGGCCTCGGCCTCGCGCACGGGCACGGGATCATACTGAACAGGCGCGGGCGCCTCGTATTTCTGCCCGCCGCCAAAAAGGGTTCCGACTACGCTGCCCATGAACAGGTCTCCTTTTTCAACTTCATGACGTATGCGAAATGAGGAATTCACGAGAGCAGGAGGAGCGCCCGCGCAGGCGGCGGGCGCAAGCACCCCGGCGCGCGACGCCGGCCGCTACGCTTCCCCGCCGTCGATCCGCGGCCCCCACCAGACCTTGACCAGGCCGGGCGTCGTCTTGCCGGCGGCGCTTCCGTAGCCGTATGTTTTGAACAACTGCGAAGACAATGCGGGCGAACCGAAACCGGCGTTCATCGGCGCCTCGCTTCCGGCGTCTTCCGGTTTCGCGGCCTTTCCTGTCAGCGCAAAATTCAGCCAGTCGCCGGAGGTCAGGAAGGCAAAGCCGCCGCCGTATTTGTTGACGGCCCCGGCGTTTCCCTTTCCGCCCTGCATCTCGAAAATCTTGCCGGAGGGGCAGACGACGCCGGACGTCGCGCAGGAAAGATACGTTCCAAACGAGCTGTCGCCCGTCTTCCAGCCCACATGTACGGGAATGCTTTCGCCGGGAGTTACGGAAATCCTGCACGACGCGGCCCATCCCGGGGCCGTTCCCACGCCCCCGCCGACGCAAAGCACAAGCAGCGACGTCACGCCGTCCGGCACGACAAAGGTCTCGTCCAGGTCGTTGCTTGCCGCGGAGACGCTTCCGGGAACATAATTGTGAAAGGTCGCGCTGTCGGTAAGACGAAAGGGATTTTCCCCGTCGCTTCCCGCCGATCCGGCCTCCGCGGAAAACGGAACGCCCTCCGCCCATTCGCTCCAGCCGGCCTTCTCCCCCCGGTAACGGACGGAAGCATGAAGCGTTTCCGTAGCCATCGCGCCGGAGAGGGCAAAAGACATGTTGAGGCCGCTGTAAGCCCGCCACACGGGATATCCCGCCGAGGAATTCAGGGAATAGCTGAACGCGATCACCTTTCTGCCGCCCAGCTCTTCCAGCAGGAGCGGAGAAGCCGTTGTGAGTTGCAGCCCGGAAAGTTCGCCAAGGTCGCCGGAAATCCACCCCGGCGCGTCGGCAAGCGTCCCTTCCGCATTCCCGTTCACCGGCAGGGCCGCGCCGCAGGCCAGCGTCTTGAGGAGTCCTGTTCCCGTAATGGCAATATACAACCCGTTATCAAAGGTCATGTCGGTAATGGCCGCGTTGCCGAACGTCGCGTCGATGTCCCTTGTTCCGAAAAGTTCCCCGACAACCCGGACGATTCGCGATCCGCCCTGCACGACGCCCACAAGCCCGATATCGTCGGCAAACAGCCGGCAGGGGGCGTCAAGTCCGGGAATCGGTTTCCAGTTTTCGCCGTCCACGGACGCGGCATAGGAAACGACGGTATACGGCGTCGTCCCCTTGCAGATACCGGCGACAAAGATGCCGTGCGCCTTCGTCAGCGTGAGGACCTTGCCCTCCTCCAGGGTTACGGGCGTCCACGTCGCGCCATGATCCTTCGACACGCACATGTCGAACCTGTAATCGTTCCGCGCCGCAAGGACGATCCTGCCGTTTTCGGCCTGCGCCTGAATATGACAAACGTCCAGACTGGAGGCGTATTTGAACGGCAGGACGCCAATTTTCTCCCAGGTCGCGCCCAAATCGTCAGACGCATACACCGGAACATCCGCGCTCCGCTCAAACAGAAAACTCAGCAGTCTGTTTCCGGTCCACACGATATTCACCACCGGCGACGTCGGAAGTTCCGCCCCAACGCCCGCGTTGCGCCACGTCGCCCCATCGTCCTCGGATACCCGCAGGAACCGGAGCGAGGCCTTCGCTTCCTTGAAAAAGGCAAACCGCGTCGCTCCGCCGCCTTTCACCATGAAAAAGCGGCTGGTTGAAAAGGAGGTAAACAAATCGTCGTGAACAATGCCGCGAATGACGCTCCCCGGCGCGGCGCCCGTTGTCACCCCCGGAAGGGTTTCCCTGTTCGGGACAAGCCCGGGAAAGCTCTCCAGATGCGCGGCGTCCTCGCCGCTGCTCCAGAGCTGTCGCCCGTCCGCGCCGGATATCTTCCACTCCGATGCGGCATGGCTGTCCCGGCCGGCGCTCAGGGCAAAGGGCGTTGCCTTCAGCGCGAGGCTTTCGCCTTCCGGCACGACCTGCGCCGCCGTCGGCTGGACAATTTCCGGCGCGGCGACTACCGGCGGAATCGCTTCCTCCGCCGCGTTCAGCCGCCGGAACAGCTCGTCCAGCGCCTGTCGCGCGGTCGTGCCGTCAAAGCCGGCCGCGGGATCGGCATTGCTGTAGGCAACAACGTCGGCGCAGGTCGCGGGATGCAAGGGCGTGGCGCCGCCGTCGGCCTCCCTGCGATGCAGCTGGACGTCCCTTGCCTCGTTTATCGTCATCGGCATGTCTCATGCTCCTTGCTGTTCTTTAAGGGGGATTGAGGTATTGAGGGGGGAAAGGGAAACCCCTTTGGAAAGGGGTTCTCCCCTTCTCCCCCGCAAACTCCCCCCTTCCCCTTCCCGAAACTTTTATTCAGGTCGGCAGGCCGCCCGGTCGCGCCGTCGCTTTCCCTTTTCCCGCCGTCCCCCGGCTGCGCCGTCGTTTTCCTTATCCCTGCCGTCTCCCGGCTGCGCCCGGAGGGCTGGAGGGTTTGAGGTATTGAGGGGGGAAGGGGAAACCCCTTTGGAAAGGGGTTCTCCCCTTCCCCCCTCAAACTCCCCCCTTCCCCTTCCTGAAACTTTTATTCAGGTCGGCAGGCCGTCCGGTCGCGCCGTCGCTTTCCCTTTCCCCGCCGTCCCCCGGCTGCGTCGTCTTTCTTCTCCCTGCCGTCCGTTAGGAGCCGGACACGGCGGCGCTGTCCACGAACAGCAGACCGCCGTCGGCCAGTTCGTCGGGCATGGACTCGGGAAGGGAATCCAGATGCACCGCCCACTTTTTCGCGGCGTCCGCCACGGACTGTTTCAGCTCGTCCAGCGTAATGCCGCCGTCCTTGAGCTTCATGCCGTCCGTGCCGTCAAAAAGGGCGATATGATCCGTCGTGGACGTATCCGGGCCGGAAACCGGGCGATCCACGTTGCCCTGAACGATGTCGAAATCGCCGTCGGCATTGCCCGAACCAGCGCGGCTCGTGTTGGCGATGATCAGATCGCCCGACTGGCAGACGCGCCCCTTGTAGGTCCCCTCCGTCCCCACCTTCCACGTCCAGCCGGGTTCATACGTGGCCGGCAGATCGCCGTCCGCATTGATCACGCCCTTGTACTGCATGGCGTCGGCATTGGTCAGAAGCCCGTCGATCTTCGTATGAATCGCCTCAAGCTCCTTCTGCGCGTCGGTCTGCGTGACCCCGTTCTGCGCCGTCAGCGCCACCTGCGCGCCCACCGTGCCCGGATACAGCTTGATCAGTTCCGTCCCGTTACGACGGCTCAGCGTCACATTCTTCTCGCTCTGATACGTCAAGGCCATGTGCATCGCTCCTTCATTAAGAGTGTTGAATTATTGAGGGGGGAATTTGCAATCTTGAGGGGGAGAGGGGTTTTGAAGTCTTGGACGGTGGGCATGTGCTCCAACTGGGGGCAGGGCCCGGTGGCCATGGAGGCCTGCGCCACCGCCTGCACCGCCTGGGGCAGGTGCCAG
>CALUWU010000107.1 GCA_944324555.1 uncultured Desulfovibrio sp. | reverse complement strand
GGGAGCGGATGGAATTTCTGATGCTGGACGCCCAGGACCTGAGCGGCACCGTTTCCGGCCTGACGGTCTATATGCCCGGCACGCTGGAAACCCGGGCAGAGGACGGCGCCGCCCGCTTTGCCACCGTGACCAACGAAGCCGGCCTGTACCGCTGCGAGGTGTCCGCCGCCGCCTATGCCACCCTGGACCCCGCCCGGGATATCACCCAGCTGAGCAAAACCGAGGCCAAAAACGCCATGTCCGCCGCCCTGACTGTCAAGCGTGAAAGTTTTTTTCAGCAAATTTTTTTTAATTTTTTTTTGCGGCGTCCCCGGCGGGCCTTTTCCTGCGGCGCGGGCTGCCGGAGAGCGGGGGCTCGTTCCCCTGCCTGCCCGCGAATTTGGGGGAAGGCGGAGAGGCTGGGTTATGCCTCCTCCCGCCTCTGGATACCGCCGCGACGCTTGAGGCGATCCGTCCGTTCCTGCATGAGAAAGCGCCCGGTGATGGAGGCGGGATCGGCCACAAGGGCTTCCGGCGTTCCCTGCGCGACGATGAGGCCGCCGTTTTCGCCGCCGCCGGGCCCCATGTCGACGACATGGTCGGAGGCGAGGATCATGTCCGTGTTGTGTTCGATGACGACGACGCTGGCGCCCTTGTCCACAAGGGCGTGCAGAACCTTGATGAGCTTGCCGACCTCGTGCATGTGCAGGCCGGTGGTCGGCTCGTCGAGAATGTACATGGTCCCGGGCAGGGCGCGCTTGCCCAGCTCGCGCGATATCTTGATGCGCTGGGCTTCGCCGCCGGAAAGGGTGGTGGCGGGCTGCCCAAGGCGCACGTATTCAAGCCCCACGTCTTCGAGGACGGCGAGACGGCGCTCCAGAACGGGGTAACTGTCGAAGAACTGGCGCGCCTGATGGACGGGCAGATCAAGCACCTCGGCGATATTCAGGCCCTTGTAGCGCACTTCCAGCGTTTCATGATTGTAGCGCTTGCCGCCGCAGACGTCGCACGTGACGTAAATATCGGGCAGGAAGTGCATTTCCACGCGGATTTGACCGTCGCCGCCGCAGGCCTCGCATCTGCCGCCGCGGACGTTGAAGCTGAAGCGCCCGGGCTTGTACCCGCGCTTGCGGGCGTCGGGCGTCATGGCGAAGATGGCCCGGATTTCGTCAAATATCTTGGTATAGGTGGCGGGGTTGGAGCGGGGGGTCCGCCCTATGGGGGTCTGGTCAATGGCCACGATGCGCTCGATGGGACGCGCGCCCTCGCTGTATTCCAGCCCGCCGAGGGTCCCCGGCTGATCGACGCGGATGCCCAGATTGATGGCAAGGTGCTTGTAGAGCGTATCCACCACAAGGGAACTCTTGCCGGAACCGGAAACCCCGGTGACGCAGGTCAGCACGCCCAGCGGAATACGGCAGTCTATGCCGCGCAGGTTGTTGGTGGTCACGTCGCGCAGGATGAGTTCCCCCTGCGGCTCGCGGCGTTCGTCGGGCATGGGGACGCTTTCGTCGCCGCGCAGGTAACGGGCCGTGAGGGTATCGGAACGCAGCAGGGCGGGGACGTCGCCCTGAAAGGTCACGTTGCCGCCCTGCGCGCCGGAGCCGGGGCCCAGTTCGATGACCGTATCGGCGGCGCAGATGGTGGCTTCGTCGTGTTCGACGACAAGCACGGTATTTCCCCGGCGCTGCAAGGATCGCAGGGTGCCGAGCAGACGCTCGTTGTCGCGGGGATGAAGGCCGATGGAGGGCTCGTCGAGGACGTAGGTCACGCCCACGAGGCCGGAGCCGAGCTGCGAGGCCAGGCGAATGCGCTGGGCTTCGCCGCCGGAAAGGGTGGACATGGCGCGCCCGAGGGAGAGATATTCCAGCCCCACGTCGCGCAGGAAGGTCATGCGATGGCGCAGCTCCTTGAGCAGCGGTTCGGCGATGAGCGCGAAACGCCCGGAAAAGGAGCGGCTGTCCAGCCAGGCGAGGGCCCGCTCCACCGAGAGGGAGCAGAAGGCCGCGATATCAAGATCGTCCACGCGCACGGACAGGGCCTCGGGGCGCAGGCGCGCGCCGCGGCAGTCCGGGCATTCGACGGACTGGCGGAAGCGCGCCAGCACTTCCCGCCAGGCGTCGCCGTACTGCATGCCCTTTTCCAGCAGGGGCACGACGCCGGGCCAGCGTTCGTTCGTCACGTCAAGGGCGGCCTGTTCGGACTGCTGCCGGGCAAACAGGGCGCTCTGGCTGTCGCCGGCGGCGTCAAGGGCGACGTTGCCGCCCATCCAGTTGCGGCGCAGGCCGGAAATTGCGGCGGCGGGCCTGCCCTGCGCGTCTTCGCCGTAGAAGAGCAGGGCGAGGGCCGTTTCGCTGAAGTCGCTGAGGGGCGTGTCGAGCGTAAAGCCGCAGCGCTCGCCCAGCGCGGCAAGGGCGTCGGCATAGCGTTCAAAAAGGCGTCCTTCCGCCCAGGGGAGCAGCGCGCCCTTGCGGAGCGAGAGCCCGCGATTGGGGGCAATAAGGCGCGGCTCGAAATAATCGACGGTTCCCAGCCCCACGCAGCGCGGGCAGGCGCCCTGCGGACTGTTGAAGGAGAAAAGCTGCGGGCTGGGCGCGGGCAGGGAAATGCGGCAGTGCGGGCAGGCCGAGGAAACGGAGTGCATGACGTCCTGTTCTTCCGCCGGCATGTCCGGGCGGTGGACGACAAGGCGCCCTTCGCCGTAGCGCAGGGCCAGTTCCACGGAATCGGCCAGGCGCCCGCGAATGCCCTCCTTGTTGACGAGGCGGTCGACAACAAGATCGATATCGTGGCGCTTGTTCTTGTCCAGCGCGGGGGCGTCTTCGAGGGTATGAAATTCGCCGTTCACGCGCACGCGGGCAAAGCCTTCGGCGCGCAGCTTCTTGAATCTGTCCTGATGCGTCCCCTTCTGGCGCTCGACCAGCGGCGCCAGCACCATGAATTTCTGTCCCTGCGGCAGGGCCAGAATATCGGCGATGATTTCATCGGGCGAGCGCGCCTCGATGGGGCGTCCGCACCGGGGGCAGTGCATGCGGCCCAGGCGCGCGAAGAAGACGCGCAGGAAGTCGTGAATTTCCGTCACCGTGCCGACGGTGGAACGCGGATTGCGCGAGGTGCTCTGCTGCTCCAGCGAGATGGCGGGCGAGAGGCCTTCGATCTTGCCCACGGCGGGCTTGTCCATCTGCGGCAGAAACTGGCGCGCGTAGGCGGAGAGGGATTCCACATAGCGCCGCTGCCCTTCGGCATAGACGATATCAAAGGCCAGGGTCGACTTGCCTGAACCGGAGGGGCCGCAGACGACCACCAGCTCGTCGCGGGGGATGTCTATGTCAATGTCCTTGAGGTTGTGCTGCCGGGCCTTTTCTATATGGATGCACTCATGTACGTTTTTCATGGGGAGTAAGTAAGCGCCGGGGGAGCGCTTGGCAAGCGGACGGGCGTCTTTTTTGCGGGGAAGGGCGGCCGGCGGCGCGATTTTTTTCTTTCTCCGTTACCTGAAGCGCGGCGGAGGCATGGACAAGGGCGCGGCTTGGTCGTATTAATTTTTGTACCGACCTTGTGATAAAGGAGTCCTGACCATGACGACCTCCGCCGTTCGCCTTGTGCTTTGTCTGTACGCGCTGCTGCTTGCGGCGGCGACGTGCCCTGTTTCCGTTTCGGCCGCGGACGTCGCCGCGCCCGGAGCCGCTCCGGCGCCGGCGGTAACGGCGCGCGACATTTTCCGGGAGTTGCCGTCCAGCATCTTTGACAATACGGCGGAAGGGCTGCCCGACGAGGAAAAGGAACGTCTGCTGGAGACGGGCCAGTGCGAATTCTGGGAAGTCGTGGGCGAGACGGACGACGTCATAGCCTTTCGGGCGCTGCCGTTCCGCGACAGCGCCGTGGCCCTGCGTCTGTTCCGCAATACGGAGAACGGCGAAATACTGGCGGCAATCGGCACGCTGGGCGTGCCCATCTGCGCGCTGGAGCTGTGGAAGCGCGACGCTTCCGGCCGCATCGTGCCCGCGGATACGCCCGAGGAGCCGGACGTGGCCGAGTTTTTCGACAAGAAGGCGCCGCAGCCGCGCGACGTGACGGCGTCCGTGCTGCCCTGCCTTGGTCTGGGCGGCCTCAAGGCTCAGGTCGTCTTCTGGGGGCCGACCGGAATGGTGCATCTGCCCGTGGCGCGCGAAATCGGCTGGCACTGGACAGGGCGCTCCTTTGAAAAGATTGTCCGCCCCCACGCCCTGCCCGATGGCGGCGACGACGGCCTCTCCGGGAACTAGGTTTTTTGTAATATGTTTTTTTGAGGGGGAAGGAACCCCTTTTGCTCGCGGCAAAAAGGGGTTCCTTCCCCCTCAAACTCCCCCATCTTCCCCA
>CALUWU010000106.1 GCA_944324555.1 uncultured Desulfovibrio sp. | reverse complement strand
GTCGATGCCCGTAGCTTCCTTCGTCGCAACGGGCACGGCCTGCGGCCGCCATCCGGTCGCTGCCAGCGCGAGAGGGCCCAGCCTTTCTGGGGGATTGTTGTTCGGAGGGAAGGGAAACCCCTCTGCTAGCGCGAGAGGGGTTTCCCTTCCCCCCAAGCCCCCCATCCCTTCCCCAGCGCGCTTTTTCAGAGGCATACGGGCGGCGGCAAGAGTTTGCCGCCAGGCTCAAGACTCATTATCAGAAGTTGGTTCCCCGACACACTTACCCATCAACGGGGAAAAATAACATATTTTGCACGTTACAAAAAATATCCGTCTTTATCCGCCAGACACGGCGCGCGGGTTTTGGGGAAGATGGGGGAGTTTGAGGGGGAAGGAACCCCTTTTTGCCGCTAGCAAAAGGGGTTCCTTCCCCCTCAAAACAAAACGTTGAAAAGGGGCGCTCCCTCGCGAGAGCGCCCCTTTTCATTCCGCTATCCCATTTCCGCGCTTATACCTCCGGCGGAAAGGCAAAGCCGTCGCCGTCGGGATAGGTCACGCGCGCGAGGGTCAGGCCCTGCGGCGGCGCCGTCGCCGCCCGCAGGGCGCGACGATCCTCCGCGGCAAGCAGGGCCGGAACGGCGTCGGGCGAGAGCTTGCCGCGCCCGCAGGCCGCAAGCATCCCCGTAATATTGCGAACCATCTGCTTGAGAAAGCCGTCGGCGCGCAGCACAAGGCGCAACCCCGGCGCGTGCGGCGGCAGCAGGACGTCGGCGGCGGGCAACGGAACAAGCCGCGCTTCCATCAACGTCCGCACGTCGCTCTCCGTTTCCGTGCCGACATTGCGGAAGGTAGCGAAATTATGCCGCCCGATCAGGAAGCGCAGCGCCGCGTTCATGGCGTCGAGGTCAAGTGGACCGCACGGCCAGACGAAGGGAACAAGCCTCGGCGGCGTAAAGGCCGTTTCCTGCCACAAGTCATAAAAATACGTCTTGTGCAGGGCGCTGATCCGGGCGTGAAAGTCGGGACGGGCCGTCCGGGCGGCCAGGACGCGCACATCGGCGGGCAAAAGAGCGTTGAGACTGTGTCGCCAGCGCCGCCCCGAGGCGTCGCAGCCGTCGGCGGCAACGGCGTCTCCCTGCGGCGGAAAGCGGCTGTCGGGCACGTCGCCGTGAACAACCTGCCCGTGCGCGTGCACGCCCGCATCCGTCCGCCCGGAACCGAACAACCGGACATGCCTGCCGGAAATGCGCGAAACGGCGGACTCAAGAACGCCCTGCACCGTAAGAGGGGCGCAGGGCGTTTCCTGAATCTGCCAACCGCTGAAGCGTGTTCCCTGATAAGCGACGAGAAGAGCGAGACGCATTACTCCGCCGACTTCATGCGGGAAATAAGTTCGGAAAATTCGGCCGTCTTCTCCGGGTTGGTATACGTCAGAATTTCGCCGGCCTGCTTGGGGGGCATCCCGGAAAGGATGCGGATGGCGATGCGGTCGTCCATGTTTTCCAGCGCCTTGGCGGCAATCTTCGGCTTCATGTTGGAATACATGAGGATAAGGGAACGCATCTTCTTGTCTTCCAGCGCGCGGGCTTCGCGAATCAGGTCCTGCATGCGGTTTTCAGCGCCTTCCATGTCCTTGAGGCGCTGATCCATCTGCTCGCGCAGAAGGAGCATATCCTGCTGCTGCCGGGCCAGTTCCTGCGCCTTGGTATTCGGATTTTCCTGATTGGTCGGCGGCTGCACGTTGGGAGCCGGAATCGGCGTCGCGTTGCTGCCGACGGCGGGCAGCGCGGGCAGGTTGCCGAACGCGCCGGTTTCGCCGCGCGGCGGCAGGGGCGTATCCTGAGCAATGCCGCTGGGCACATTGCCAAGCACATTGGCCTCGTAGCCGTAAGGCATCTGCTGGGCCGCGGGGCTGAAGGAGTTGACGGGAGCGGGCTGCACATTGGGCACGGGCATCGTCGTCGCGGCCGCGTTGGCCACCCGGGCGCTGCCAAGGAACGGAATGGGCAGTTCCTTCAGGGACAGCACGTCAAACCAGCTGTTACGCTCCACAGGCGTGTGATCTTCGGCGGCCAGCAGCAGCGGCGCATCGGCGACCGGACGCGCGGCGGCCGGATCGGCAAGCCCGGAAGATCCGAAGGCGCTCGGTTCGTCCAGAGCGTCGACGGCCGGAACGGGCAGGTTGTTCAGCGAGGGAGCCGCCTGCCGCGCGGGCCGGGTCGCCCCGGCGTCGGCCACGGTCGTCACCGCGGCGGGAGCCGTCGCGCCGGGCGCCGTCGAAATGGCGACGCTCTGCGCCTGACGAGGCGTCAAATCTTCGCCGCCCAGCCAGCCGGGCAGGGGAACCCCCGCCATAACCAGGCAGAGCAATGAAATCTTTACGGCGCAGATGCCGCCCAATACCTTGATCAGACTAGAAATCCGGGGCCCTGTAGCGGAGTGTTGCGATTTCGTCATTGAAGCGCTGCTCCTTGAGACGCTCGTCCAGCAGATACTGCCGGTATTTGCGTTCCTTAAGCTTTTCCAGCAATTTTTTGTCCATAGACCGGGCCGCCAAAATCTTTCGCATCTCGTCGCGGGTCATCCGAAGGTTCTGAACGCGCGTCGTGGTCGTCTCCACATCGGCGCGCAGGCCCTTGATAAAGCTCTCCAGCAGCCAGCGTTCTCCAGCATTGTCAATGACATGCCCGTAAAGACGCTCTTCCTGCCGTTGCAATTCGCTTATCAGGGACGTCAGCTGCGCCCTGGCCTCCCTGTACTGTCGCTGTACCTGCGCGAAGCGGTTCTTGGCCTCTTCTTCCAGTTGCGTCCGGTAGTCAAGGACCTTTTGCAGGGTAAAACGAAACGGCATGCGGGAAGCCTTCTTTTTTTGACGGTCTCTCGACCGCAGCGCTGCGCGTCGCGGCCATTTAACCTAAAGCAATAATAATGCCAATCAATTTTTTGACAACCGGAACAAAAAAACAGGGGGCCGAAGCCCCCTGAAAGCATACGTCCGCGCGTTTTTCCCTCAGTGCAGCATGCAGCCCACCGAATGGTTGACCGGCCCGCAGCCCCTGCCCGGCGCATAGCTGTGCCGCAGGGCCCGGTTAAGATATTCCTGCGCGTTGCAGATCGCCGCGGGCAACGGCATGCCCTTGCCCAG
Organism: uncultured Desulfovibrio sp.; assembly: GCA_944324555.1. GTDB lineage: Bacteria > Desulfobacterota > Desulfovibrionia > Desulfovibrionales > Desulfovibrionaceae > Desulfovibrio. Next base: position 1,009 of record CALUWU010000106.1, on the reverse strand, counting down.
ATTGACGGCAATGGCCGCCGAAAGCGTGCAGCCCGTGCCATGATTGTTGGTCGTCTCCACCCTGGGCTGGGCCAGCGAACGGGGAGCCTCGCCCGCCACGCAAAGATAGTCGGTCACAACGCCGTCGCTTTCCATATGTCCGCCCTTGATGAGCACGGCCCGCGCGCCCATCCGCAACAGCGCCTCCCCTGCGGCAAGGACGTCGGCCTTGCTTGAGATGGACATGCCGGCGAGCGTCTCCGCCTCCGGCCTGTTGGGCGTCAGCAGATCGCACACGGGCAGCAGCTCTTCCCGCAGCGCGTCCACCGCGTCCTCCTGAAGCAGGCGGCTGCCGCTCTGGCTGACGCAGACGGGATCAACCACAAGAGGGAAATCCCGCTCCCGCAGCGCTCCGGCCACGGCCCGGATAATGGGCGCCGAAAAGAGCATCCCCGTCTTGGCCGCGGCAATGGGAAATCCCTCCCGCACGGCCTTCAGCTGCAACAGCACAAAATCAGGATCAGGCGCGTGGATGCCCAGCACGCCCTCGCCGTTCTGGGCCGTCAGCGCGGTAATGACGCTCATCCCGTAACCGCCAAGCGCCATGACGGTTTTCAGATCGGCCTGAATACCCGCGCCCCCGCCGGAATCGGAACCGGCTATGGTCAGAATATTGGGCGGCAGACTCATGCAAAGCCCCCTTTCACAACAGGTTGGAAAAACCGCGTTTTTTCCGCGAAACGCCAGACCTCGGGGTTTGCGGAGCGTCTCAAGCTGGAAACGCCCCAGGCCCCGTTAACACTAATTTTTCTATTCATTTCAAATAAATAGAAAATGCCAACCCCACATAACATTTGAAAGGCGCCTGCCGCATGGTCTGCGTCCCCTTTGAAAAAGCGCGTTGGGGGAAGGAAACCCCCTTGGCTAGCGCGCAAGGGGGTTTCCTTCCCCCCGGACAACAACCAGCCTGCGCGCCAGCCGCGACCGAATGGCGGCCGCAGGCCGTGCCCGTTGCGACGAAGGAGGCTAC
>CALUWU010000105.1 GCA_944324555.1 uncultured Desulfovibrio sp. | reverse complement strand
ATCCTTCTGAAAAAGCGCGTCGTATTCCTGATTCTTCCCACGATAAAAGCGCGTTGGGGGACGGATGGGGGGCCCGGGGGGCCGGAAACACCCTTGCGCGCTAGCCAAGGGGGTTTCCTTCCCCCCGGAAGATCTATTTAGTGTTAACAGGCCCTAGAAGGGCACTTCGTCCATGGACGCTTCCGAAGGGAAGGCCGGGCCGAGGTCTTCCCCGTGTCGCTGCTGCGGGGCGTTCTGCGGCGGATTCTGCGGCCGGGGCGCCGACTGGCGCGGGCCGTTGTTGTAGTTGCCGCCGCGCTGCTGCCGGGGCGCGGGCGCGCCGTAGTCGTCTTCGTAGCCGCCGGGGGCCTGGCCGCCCGGGGCCGCGCCGCCGCGCCGATCAAGGAACTGGACGCGCTGCGCCTTGATTTCCGTGGTGTAGCGATCCTGCCCGTTCTGGTCCTGCCATTTGCGGGTTTGCAGGCTGCCTTCCACATAGACGAGGCTGCCCTTGCTCAGGTAGTTGGCGCAGTTTTCGGCCTGCCGCTGAAAGACGGAGACGCGATGCCATTCGGTGCGTTCGACCTTGTTGCCGTCGCGATCGGTATAGGATTCATCGGTGGCGATATTCAGCGTGGCGATGGGCGCGCCGGTCTGGGTGTAGCGCAATTCGGGATCGCGCCCCAGATGACCGATGATCATGACTTTGTTCAGCATGGTAAGATTCCCCTCTTGCCGGAGGCTTCCGGCGTCTGTTGGCGGCGGTTCGTGGCTGCCGCTGGCGCCTTTGAAAATATGTCGTCTTGTGCGGGAGCGCAAGACGTTTAGCCGAAGAGGCGGCGGAAGAAGCCCTTGCGTCTGGCGGGCCGGTAGCCGACGGCCTCCTCCAGCCGTTCGAGAATGTCGTCCATGTCGTTGCTGTTTCTGTCGGCGGCGCGCGGGTCGCCGTCGCGGCAGGCCTTTTCCAGGGCGAGCCGGCAGGCGCGGGCGCGTTCGAGGGGCGCGGCCAGCCGTTCCCGGATTTCCGGCGGGAAGGGCGCGCGCTCCAGAAAGTCAAGCAGGCGCGTCGTATCGGGCGGAGGCGGCGTCGTATCGGGGGAACTCTCCTTGTCGGCGTCGCGCAGGGCGGCGCACAGGCTCGGGCAGAGTTCATCCAGAAGGGCGGGATTCCAGGTGACGGCGCGGACCTTGACGACGGCCGGCGCCGGGGCGCTTGTCGCGGGAGGGGGCGTTTCGGCGAGGGCCGCCTCCAGTACGTCCAGCGCCCGCGTCAGACCGTCCAGCGCGGCCCCGGCTTCGGCCGCGTTCCAGCGGCCGAGCGCGTCGCCGAGCGCGTCGGTATCGCGGCTCAGTTCCTCCAGCGTCTTGCCGGGCAGCCGCCGGAAGCTGTCGGGAAAGATCAGCGCAAGCTGTTGCAGCGTCTGGGCCAGCTCGCGCACGCCGGGCATGGGCTGCTCCTCGTTCCAGCGGGGCAGGAAAAGAGCCTGTCCGCCGTCGAGAACCGCGTTGCGGCGATGCAGTTCCCGCGCCAGTTCGCAGAGGCGCGGCCAGCGCGCGCGGGCCTTCTCAAGGTCCGGCGTCGCGCACAGCAGACGAATTTGCAGAATATTCCCCACGGCGGCCTCCTCTTTGCGAAGCGTCGTCGGCGGGCGGCGGCCTTCTTTCCGCGCGTCGCGGGAAACGACCGGCAACCGCGAGGCTCCAGCGTGCTGTTCGGGGTCGGGATATCCGTTGTTTTTTGAGGCGGAAGAAAGGCCTTGTCCTGATTCCGGCGGGGACAAGGGAAGACGCGGGGAAGGGAAACCTCGCGCGCGCGAGCAGGGAGGTTTCCCTTCCCCCAAAGAATACGAGTTAACCGGCCTAGCCGCGCTCCGTCCATTCGGTCTGGACGCGCATGATGACGTCCTGAATGGCCGGGAGCTGATCCTGGGGGCAGACGCCGAGCAGGGGAGCGCCCGCGTCCATGTTTTCGTTGATGGTGAAGTAGATGGCGTAGATGACGCCGTCCGGCCCCGAATAGTTGAGGGGCACCTCGCGTTTCATGCGGGACATGATGAGCAGTTCCATCCCGTCGCGCACCTGCACGGAATGGGCGTCGGCGGCGCGAATCTTTTTCTCCACTTCGGGAATAAAATAGTATTTCGCACGTTCGGGCGCCCGGAAGAGATGCAGGGCCTTCTTGAGGATGGCGTGTTCCACTTCGGCGCGGGTCAGCATGTGGCGCAGGATCATGAGCGGGGTTCCCGCTTCCACGAACCGCCCCTCAAGCTCCTTGTGAATGCGGCAGATCTCGCCCTTTTCCGGAGCGAGAATGGGCTTGGGATTGCGTTCGCGCTCCAGCGTGGCCAGCCTGGTGCCGGGCTTTTCCTTCCATTGGCCCTGCGGGCCGACGACGGTGTCGCCCTCCCGCAGCTCGCCGAAGGTGACGACGCCGGTATGGGGCGTGGAAATGACGATTTCGCGATAGGGCGACGCCTTGATTTCGTCCAGCAGTTTCGAGATGTCGATCATGGGCTGCCTCCCTTAGCGATAATAGAGATTGCGGCCGCCGATGGTCAGCAGGGCCTGCTTGAGATTGGCGCGAATCTGGCGGCGATCCCAGATGCCCTGAATGTGCCCGCGCGACAACGCCCTGTAGGAGCGGTGATACTTGGGCGGAATGTCCATGCCCGTGGTTTCCTTGATGACGCCGGGGCCGGCGAAACCGATGTTGGAGGAACGGACGGCGAACTGGTAGGGCGAGCAGCCGAGGAAGCTGGCCACGGGGCCGGCAAAGGAGTTCGTGTCGTACAGCACCATGTACAGGCCGCCGGCCTGCACATAGCGGCGCACGGCGACGGTGCAGCGGGGCATCTGGATGACGCCGTGGGTGCCTTCCTGAATGCGGATGCCCGCGGTGCCGTGCACATAGGCCAGGAAGGGATAGCGCTTCTTGGCGGCGCGCTCGGCGGCCTCGACGAACTTGTAGCCTTCGGCGGCGCCCACGGAACCGCCCCGGAAGGTGCCCATGAGCATGGCCACCACGATCTTCATGCCGTCGATGCGGGCCTCGAAGGTCATACAACCGCTTTTCACGCCGGTCTTGGCCTTGGCCTGCGCCACGCGCTCGTCGAATCCGGGGAAGTTCAGCGGATTGCCCGCCTCGATTTCGGCGTTGAATTCATAGACGGAATCCACGTCGAAGACGTTCTTCACATACCATTCCGGTTCCATGGGGAAATGGTAGCCGCAGTGGCTGCAAACGCCCGCGAATTCGGCGAACAGATCCGGCCCCCAGAGGTCGAGGCAGCCGTAGGTCGCGCTGTTGGGGCAGGTGAGGGTCCGGTCGATCTTGTAGCGCGGCGAAAGGTAGTTCCACTTGCTGCGGCGCTGATCGTCCACCCAGGTGGAAAGGGACGTCAGCTCGGCGGCTTCGGTCTTCTTGGCTGGCAGACGGGCAATCTTGCGCCACGGGCTGAACAGGCGCGCCTTGATCAGATCGATCTCGCCGCCCACTTCCTCGACCATGCTCTTGATGCGGCGCTGATGCTTGCGATAAAAATCGTACTTGAGATGCACCCAGGGCTTGCTCAGCCAGTCGCGCAGGGCGGCGGCGTTCTTCGTCAGGAAGGGGCGCTTGTCGAGCGCGGCCTCGCGGGCGAAGTGCAGGTATTTTTGCTGGCGGCGCTCCACCAGACGATCCTTGTTGCCGCTGGAAAGACCCCAGCGGATATGGGTCTCGTCGAGGTTGATGTCGGGGCGGCGCAGGCGGGCGAGCGCCAGCTTGCGGAAGCCGGGCAGGCCGCGGCTTTGAATGACGACCTCGTCGGTGGCGCGGATGATTTCCTGCCGCAGCTGGCGGAAGAAGTCGAAGTGATTGGGACGCGCGCCCAGGGGCGGTTCCTGAATGATGCGGTCGATATAGCCGAACTGGAGATTGTCCTGCGCGGTGATGTGCAGGTGTTCGGCGCAATGCTCGATGAGTTCGGGCGTGGCGCGTTCGCCCGCCTTGAGATGTCCCTCGATGGCGGCGGCGCCTTCCGGCGAAATGACCGAATAGTAGCCGTGCGAGAGCATGAGGCGCTTGTCGGCCAGACCGATGGCCTCGGCCCCGCCGGAGCCGCCTTCGGAGATGACGGCGATGACGGGCACGCGCAGGCCGGCCATGCAGTAGATGTTGCGGGCAATCTGCTGGGCCGCGCCGGGATAGTCCTCCACCGGATAGGAACCGGGCGTGAAGATATAGGCGTGAATGGGAATGCCCTCGGTTTCGGCCACGCGCATGTACTGCTGGGCCTTGGCGTTGCCCCAGGGCTTGACGGAGCCGCCGTTGCGGAATTCCGCGCCGTGGCCCTTTTCCTGCCCGATGATCATGACGGACTGGGTATGCGTCTTCTTGCCGCGGCGGCGGGTGATGACCGCGCGGGCGATGAGCATGCTCGGATCAAGGCTGTGTTCGTCCTGTCCGCCCACTTCGGTAAAGTTGTCGTAGACGTTTTCCAGAATGTCGCGCAGGCAGATGCGCTGCGGATGGCGCACGATGCGGACCTTGTCCATGGGCGTGATCAGCCCCTCAAGACGGCTTTCCACATAGGAAAAGAGGTCTTCCAGAGAAACGATGTCGGCGTAGGGGTCCTGCATTTCGCCCATGCTGGCGCGCGCGTTGAACTCGGCGAGCTTTTCTTCCAGCATGGAAAGATTGTCGTCGTGCTTGCCCGCGAAAATGTCCCGGGCGTAGGAAAGACGGTCCTTCAGGCTTTGCAGGCGCTTTTCAATATTGTTGTCCATAGTGTGTCCCGGCTGGGCCCGTTAGAAGCGCAGAATGCGCTCGGTATTGGCGCGAAGGAAATTGACGTTGGACTTGAGGCTGTCGCCTGCGGCGTTGCGGCCTTCGAGCACCAGCCCGTCGAGAAATTCCCGGCCGCGGGCCCGGGCTTCGTCCAGATTCTTGCCCCAGACGATGGCCAGCGCCAGGTTCGGATCAAATTCCGTAGGAATTTCGTAAGGTTCATCGGTCGGCACATGGGTCAGCATGGTAAGCCACGGCTGTTCCTGCCAGCTGAAGCGCTCGATGCGCCCGACCCACGGGGTAAAGCGGTTGTCCGGGTCTTCGGCGATGAGGCGGTATTCGATGCCCACGCCGTCAAAGGCGATGGCTTCCTGCCCGTAGCCCAGCGGCTGCCCGAGCCCCGTGCGGATCTGTTCCGCGATGAGGTCCACGCCGCCCTCGTTGTTGACCGTGGAAATGCGGGCGGAAACGCCGTTTTCCACTTGAATGCGGGTGTTCACCTCCATGAGGAAGGGCTCGCCGTTGCGGGTGACGATCCATTCCCACGTGCCCACGTTGTCGTACCCGACCTTGCGGGCCATGGTCAGCGAGTAGTGAACAATGTCCACGAGCACCTTTTCGGCGTTGAAGCTGTAGCTGATGTTGTGCGGCGCGAAGCCCGGCGCCACCTCGATGCGCTTTTGCAGGCCGGTGGACTGAATGGAACAGTTGCGCGTGCCGAAATGCACCGGATGCTGCCCGGAACGGTCGGACACGATCTGCACTTCAAGGTGATTGAAGTCGGTGATGCGCTGTTCGATGAGCACGCCCTCGTCCTTGAACTGGCGCAGGGCGTAATTGCGGATGCGCCGGTACACCGAACGGAACATGTCGATGTCGTAGACTTCCTCGATGCCCATGCCGCCGCCGCCGGCCGAAGCCTTGACCAGCACGAGCGGGCGCTTGATGCCCTGCTGCTCCTGAAAGTCGAAGACGCTGCGCGCGATGCGCTCGGCTTCCACCTCGTCGTAAATGGGACGGTCCGAACCCGGAACGGTGGGGACGCCGAGACTGCGGGCCAGGCGCTTGGTATTGATCTTGTCGCCCAGCTCGCGAATAATCTTCCACGAGGGGCCGATGAAAATCATCTTGCGATCGCGCTTGGTCACGCGACGGGCAAAGCGGAAATCCTCGGCAAAGAAGCCGTAGCCCGGATGCACGGCCGTGCATTCCGCCATGTCCGCCACGGACATGAGTTCGTTGGCGTCATGGTAGGAGGACACGCGATAGAGACTTTTTTCTCCGCCGTGTTCGCGCGCATGGCGCACATGGCCGGACGCGGCGTCTTCGGCCGTGTAGATGGCGCAGAAGGGCAGGCCCAGCTTGGCGCAGGCCCGCATGATACGGATGGCGATTTCGCCGCGATTCGCCACCAGGACCTTGTGTTGATCCAGAGGCAGCTTGTAAAGGTCTTGCAATGTGCTCATAGGTCTCCTGCCGACGGCGCGGGTGAACTGCGGGAGCGAGACTTGAGAACCGCGCCGCGCCGGGCTATAGTGCGCGGGGCGGATTTGCCCCACGACAAAAGGCCTCCGCCGCGACACGCACGCCGGAGGGCGAAGGAAAGCGAGTATTTCAGGAGGCATTCTGATGCAAAATTTCTCAGAAGTCCAGCTTGCCGTTGACGCGCTGAAGGACCGTTTCCGCGCCGGCGGCGCCGCGCCGGGCGAGGAAGAACCCATAGGTTTGATCCTTGGCACCGGCCTTTCCGGGCTGGGAGCGTCCATCGAGGACGCCGTCCGCGTCCCCTGCGAAGCCCTGCCCGGCTTTCGCTCCTCCACCGTGCAGAGCCATTCGGGCCGCTTCGTCCTCGGCAGGCTCGGGCCGCGCCGCCGTCTCGTGCTGGCGCAGGAAGGGCGCTGCCACCTCTACGAAGGCGCAAGCCCGGCCGAAGTCTGCATGGGCGTGCGGGTCATGGCCGGCATGGGCGCGCGCAGCCTGATCATCACCAACGCTTCCGGCGCGCTCAATCCCCAGTTCGACGCGGGCGGCCTGCTCTGCATGACGGATCAGATCAACGCCACGGGCCGTTCGCCCCTGGTCGGCCCCAATGCCGACGACATGGGCCCGCGCTTCCCCGACATGAGCGCCCCCTTCGACGCCGGACTGCGCGACCTCGCGCTCGAATGCGCCCGCAGGGAAGGCATTCGCCTCGAACGCGGCGTCTATATCGGCGTGCTCGGCCCGCAGCTGGAAACGCCCGCCGAAACGCGCATGTACCGCCAGTGGGGCGCCGACGCCGTGGGCATGAGCACCGTCCTTGAAGTCATCGCCGCCCGCCACCTCGGCATGCGCGTGCTGGGCATTTCCTGCATGACCAACAAGAACCTGCCGGACTGCATGGCCCCCGCCACCATCGAGGAAATCGTGGCCGCGGCCGAAAGAAGCGGCGAGGCGCTGGGTCGCCTGCTGACGGCGGTGGTGACAAGCATGTAAAAAACGGCTATCCTTGCCGCCTTCCAAACAGCTATCAGCCCCGAATCCCGGGGAGCGACTTCTTTTATAAGGTCAGAGAGGATGCAGCAGAACAATCACCTTCGCAACGTGGCGATCATCGCTCACGTCGACCACGGCAAAACGACTCTTGTGGACGGGCTTTTCAAGCAGGCGGGCGTCTTCCGCGCCGATCAGCCGATGGACGATCGCGTCATGGACAGCATGGACCTTGAACGCGAGCGCGGCATCACCATCGCGGCCAAAAACTGCGCCGTCAACTGGAACGGCGTGAAAATCAATATCATCGATACCCCCGGCCACGCCGATTTCGGCGGCGAGGTGGAGCGCTCCCTCTCCATGGCCAGCGGCGCCATTCTGCTGGTGGACTCCTCCGAAGGGCCCCTGCCCCAGACCCGTTTCGTGCTTCGCAAGACCCTTGAGGCCGGTCTGCCCGTGGTCGTCATCATCAACAAGATCGACCGCAAGGACGCCCGCCCCGACGAGGTCCTCAACGAAATCTACGATCTCTTCATCGACCTCGGCGCCACCGACGAGCAGCTCGAATTCCCCGTGCTCTACGCCATTGGCCGCGAAGGCGTCGCCATGCGTAACCTTGACGACGAACGCAAGGACTTTACGCCCCTTTTTGAAACCATTCTGGAAAAGATTCCCGGCCCGGCCTACGATCCGGAACAGCCCTTCCAGATGCTGGTCGCCGACCTCGACTATTCCGACTACCTCGGCCGTCTGGCCGTGGGCCGCATCATGCACGGCAAGGTTTTCGCCAAGGAAGCCCTTGCCTGCATCGGCGAAGACGGCGAAGCCCGTCCCCTGCGCGCCACCAAGCTGCAAGTTTACGACGGTCTGCAACTGGCCGAAGTCGAAGAGGCCGAACCCGGCGATATCGTCGTGCTTGCCGGCATCGAAGACGTGACCATCGGCGATACCATCTGCACCCGCGAAACCCCCGCCGCCCTGCCCCGCATCCGCGTGGACGAACCCACCGTCGCCATGCGCTTCGGCATCAATACCTCGCCCCTTGCCGGGCGCGAGGGCAAGCTCGTGCAGAGCCGCGCCATCCGCGACCGTCTGGTCAAGGAATGTCTGCGTAACGTGGCCGTGCGGCTGGAAGATACCGCGGACAAGGATGCCTTCCTTGTCAAGGGCCGCGGCGAATTTCAGATGGCCATTCTCATCGAAACCATGCGTCGCGAAGGTTTCGAGCTGTCCGTCGGACGCCCGGAGGTCATTCTCAAGAAGGATGAAAACGGCGTCACCCTTGAGCCCATCGAGCATCTTTACGTGGATTGCGACGAAGTCTTCATGGGCGTCGTTACCGACAAGCTCAATCAGCGCAAGGGCCGCATGCTCAATTGCATCAACAACGGCACCGGGCGCGTGCGTCTCGAATTCACCGTGCCCTCGCGCGGCCTCATCGGCTACCGCGACGAGTTCCTGACCGATACCAAGGGCACCGGCATCATGAACTCCTATCTGGAAGGCTACGAAGAGTGGCGCGGCGACTTCCCCACCCGCTATTCCGGCTCCATCGTGGCCGACCGGCCCGGCAACGCCGTGGCCTACGCCCTCTTCAACCTTGAGCCGCGCGGCGTGCTTTTCGTCGAGCCGGGCGATCCCGTCTACGAAGGCATGATCGTCGGCGAACATAACCGCGACAACGATATCGACGTCAACGCCACCAAGGAAAAGAAGCTGACCAACCTCCGCGCCGCGGGCAAGGATGAAAACGTCATCCTGACCCCGGTCAAGAAGATGACCCTTGAACACGCCCTCCACTTCGTCCGGGAAGACGAACTTGTGGAAGTCACCCCCCTTTCCATCCGCCTCCGCAAGACCGAGCTCTCGGCCCAGAAGCGCTACCAGATGGCCGGCGCCAAGAAGAAAGGGTAGTTTTTTTGAGGGGGAAGAAACCCCCGGCCAGGTTCAGGACATATTACGTTCTTCTCTGGGGGGAAGGAAACCCCCTTGGCTAGCGCGCAAGGGGGTTTCCTTCCCCCCAGGCCCCCTATCCTTCCCCCAACGCGCTTTATTCAGGCAGACGAGCGGCATCCGACCCCGTTCGTCTTCCCTGTCTCCCCGTCCCCCGGAATGCCATGCTCCGAAGATATAAAAGGCCGCCTGTCAGCGTGACAGGCGGCCTTTGCTTGCCGTTGCGGGGGATGTAAAGGTTTCTTGCCTCGGTCACAGATGACACAGTGGCGCCCCGCATGATAACAGCATTACCGGGGCAGTCTCCCTGAAGGAGGTTTGCCCATGCTGCACTTTCTCCGGGATGTGCTGGCGGCTTTTGTCGCTGGCGTCCTTGTGGCTGTGGTCGCTCATTTGATGGGCGTATAACGCAGTCGCCCCGGTAGGAGGTGCGAACTCTTACCGGGGCAAAAACTTTGGATGACAAATCCGGGGGATTGTCCCGCCGGGCAGGGGGGTGTCAGCAGCACTCCCCGCCCTTTTTTTAAACGCTCCCGGTTATGTTTGCAAGGCCGCCTGTCAGCGTGACAGGCGGCCTTTTTTGTTGCTGTCCTGGTTTTTTCGCGGGCGTATCCGGCAGGACGGCGACGGCAGGAAGGCGGCGCTGCGGCGCGCCTCGCGTTTTACCTTTTTCAAAGGCAAAACGCTCTGGATAAAGCGCGCTGGGGGAGGGGATGGGGGTCTGGGGGAAGGGGAACCCCCTCTCGCGCTAGCAGCGACCGGATGGCGGCCGCAGGCCGTGCCCGTTGCGACGAAGGAAGCTACGGGCATCGACAGCAGCGCTGAGGGGGGTCCCCCTCCCCCAGCGCAGA
>CALUWU010000104.1 GCA_944324555.1 uncultured Desulfovibrio sp. | reverse complement strand
CCACGCGCATGGTGTGGAAGTGGGCCACGCCGGGGAACTTTTCGGGCTGGTCGCAGTAACGGCCGATAACGCCGCCGCCGTAACCGAACACGCCCACGATGCCGCCGTGCTTCCAGTGCGTTTCCTTCTCTTCGTAGGAAAGCTCAAGCACGCCCAGCAGGTCTTCAGGGCAGTCCACCGGGATCTGATAGTCAAGGCCTTTGGGATTTTTGGCGCGGTTTTCCGCTTCCTGTTTGATGTCGGACACGAAGCTCGGCCAGGGGCCGGTCTCAAGCTGGTCCAACAAGGGGGTTGCATGTTTCGCCATTGCCATACCTCCACAAGTGGTTTGGTTGTATCACGACGCAAACGCTCTGACGAGCTTTCGCGCGCGGCGGGCCTTGACGGCCCCTGCGCTCCCTGCCTGATCGCAAAAGCGCGTTGCGACGGGAATACCGCCTGTGAAAAAACAAGCAAGGCATTCCCCGGCATGGACTTCTACGCAATTTCCTCTCCTCTATCCTATTTGTCCAGCGATGACAACTCCCCTCGCGTCAAAAGCGGTTTTTCCATGCTTTTCAAGGCATCTCCGCGAAATGACGTTGCTTTCCTTCCGGGCGCGACAGGAGGCGGCCTTGGCAAAGGCGGTCCTTTTGCCGTACAAGACGGGAAACGTCCCCCGCGCGGAGAGGCTTCCGGCGCCGCAGGATCGCCGGAAAATCACCGTTCCGGGACAGGGCGCGCGCCTGCCGGCGATGCGATTTTTTTCTCCCGGGCATGCCCCGGCGGCATCGCGGAAGGGGCCGGCGCGGCACTTCTATCTAATGTAGGAATGAACATGAAAGACGAACGCGGGTTGTATTATTACCCCCAGGCCGGGAATCGCGAAGCCAGAGTTTACGTCCGGCAGGGAGAGCATGGAGAAATTGAATTTCGCCTCTGGCAGGCGCAGCACCCGGAAGTCTGGGAGCGGCACGGCTGGATTCCCCTGTCCGTCATCGAGAACGCCGCGCGCATCTACCGCGCCGAACGCAACCCCGACGCCGATCCCCTGAAGCTGTACGACGCCGCCGTGGCTCAGGTGCTTTTGAGGGAGGAGCGGGCGTGAGCGCACACTGGGTGCTTGCGCGGCGCGAAGCCTTCGTGCGCGATTTTGTGCGCGATTATTGTCAGGTTTTTCTTATCCTTGCCGAGCAGGCGCGGCGTTTCGACCACGACGGCTCCATGTCCTATTCGGGCCTGCGCGAGCTGATGGGCGAGGCCATGCGAAAGGGCGTTTTCTGGCGTCTGAAGGATACGGCGCACCATCTTTTCCGCGTGACGCCCGGAGGGGGGGAAGGGGAAACCCTTCCGGCGGACTGGCGCTTTGCCGCCAGCCCCCATCCCAGCGGCGACGCGCGCCAGCGCCCCGTGGAGGCCCTGCTGGACTGGTGCGTGGGCTACGCTTTCCATGAATGCGCCAAGCTGAAGGAAGACGCCTTTCAACGTCAGCACTACGGCAACCGGCTGACGCAGCTCGGCCGCTGCGAGGGTGTGCCCGCTGCTTTCTATACGCCGCTGGCGGATCTCACGACCCAGACAATGGAAAGCGCGGGCCGGGAATTGCAACGGATTCTCCATGTGCTGCGTCACGGCATGGCCCTGCTGCCCGCCTTTCTGGAAGGGCAGGGAGACAATCGCCCTCTGGCCCGCTGGCTGGCCAGAGAAGAACGTCAGGCGCGCGAGGCCTTTGGCGAGCAGTATGCGAGCCTGCTGCGCGCCCTCTATGGCGACAAGCCCCAGCTCCTGCCGCTGCTGGCGGCGCGCGAGCTGCTGGAAGCCGGCCGCCGGGACGAGGCCCTGGCCCTGCTTGAAAGCGCCGCCGCGCGCGGCGGACTCGACAACGAAGGGCGGGGGCTGCTGGCGGAAACCGCGCTGGCCGTGGCCGCGGCGGCGGGAAGCGCCGCCATGGCCGACGCCTGCGGCGACAGGGAGGAGGCATGAAAGCAGAATCGCGTCTTTCGGCATCCCGTTTCTGTCTGGCGCTGGCGCTGGCGGGGCTTCTGCTGGCGGGGGGCTGCGGACAGCCTTCGTGGCGGTCTGGCGGCGTGCCCGGCAGCAAGCCCTATACCGTGCGCGGCAAGACGTATTATCCGCTCAAGTCCGCTCACGGTTTTGTGGAAGTGGGCACCGCCTCCTGGTACGGTCCGGGCTTTCACGGCAAGACCACGTCCAGCGGCGAGCGCTTCAATCAGTACGCCATGACCGCGGCCCACAAGATTCTTCCGCTGGGCACCAAGGTGCGCGTCACAAACCTTGGCAACGGAAAGTCCGTTATTGTGCGGATCAACGACCGCGGCCCCTTTGCGGATGATCGCGTCATCGATCTTTCGCGCGCGGCGGGAACCCGCATCGGCATTGTCGCCAACGGCACCGGCCGCGTCCGCATTCAGAGTATCGGGGACGTGCCGGAAGCGGAGGAAAGTTCGCCCGTGGCCGCCGCGCTGGCCCAGGCGGCAAGTCAGCGGGGTTCCGTGACTTCTTCCTCGTCCGGCGGCTGGGGCGACGTCGGCGGCAGCGTTACCGATCTTGCCGGCAGCTTCTTCGTGCAGATCGGGGCTTTCGGCAACAAGGACAATGCCGAACGGCTGGCGGCCAAGGCGCGTTCCTCCGGCATGGGCGCGCGTTCCGTTTTCGGCAATAACAACCTCTGGAACGTGCAGGTCGGCCCGTGGCCGGATACGGCGGCCGCTCGCCGGCAGCTGGAGCGGTTGCGTTCCATCTATCCGCATGCGTTCGTGATCGGAAATTAGAGCGTTTTCCTTACTCGTTACGTTTTTTCTTGAGGGGGAAGGAACCCCTTTGCCCTGCTGTCGATGCCCGTAGCTTCCTTCGTCGCAACGGGCACGGCCTGCGGCCGCCCGTCGGGTCGCTGCTCGCGGCAAAAAGGGGTTCCTTCCCCCTCAAACTCCCCCTACCCTTTTGCGCGCGGCGCCTTGCCGCAATTCCTGAGGAGAGCCGGAAAGCAGATTTTCCGGTTCTCTTTTTTTTGCAGGATGCGGCCTGAAGAAAAATATTTTTGAAAGAAACAGGACTCAGGTATAAAGAATTTTTTCTTCATTTTATCAAGATAAAATGAGGAAAAAGGCTAATGTTTGTCTCGAATTGAAAATTTTTAGCGAAATCAAAACGATAAATTGCGTATAAATTATGTCTAAATATTTTTTCAACTCTGTTTATATTTTGTGTAAATTTAAAAAATTTCTTCCCTTTTACATCAATATTGCGCTATCATTGCGCTTGACAATTCCCTTGGCCCAAATTTTTTGCGTTCTTTTCGTCCGCAACGGCACAAGGGAATTTTTTCCATTGTCATAGTGGACGGACGAAGAGAGGGAGAAGTCATGAGCAGGCTTGCACGTTTGTATCGTGTATTGGCGAAGACATGTCTCGCTCCGCTTGCAGCCCTCATGTTTGGCGGCTGTGGATTGCTGGGGCCGCAAATTGACGAGGGTCCCCCGCCGGAAAAGGCGCAACGCATTGTTGCTACAGCCTATAAGCAGATGGGAAAAAATTATCGTCTTGGCGGCGCTTCGCCGCAAAAGGGCTTTGATTGTTCCGGTCTGATCTGGTGGGCCTACAAGGAAAACGGGGTCAGCGTTCCCCGCATAACCAGCGATCAGGCCAGAGCGGGCGTCAAGATTCCTTCGCGCATGGCCAGGGCTGGAGACATTGTGGTCTTCCGTACGGGAAACAGTCCCCGCGGTCTGCATACCGGCATTTATACCGGCGACAATGCCTTCATCCACAGCCCCAAGCGCGGCGAAAAGGTCCGCGTGGAGAGTCTGGACGAACCTCATTGGCGCAAGCGTCTGATTGCCGTGCGTCGCGTTCTGTAGCCGCGGCACGGCGCGGACGTTCCGGCGCTGCGCCGGAAAACGGCAGGGAGGGGAGAAATTCGGCGTACGGCACGCCGAAAACTGTATGGACGAGGCGGACGAGGTCGCGCCCCGCGGCCCTGCAGGGGATATGCGCGTTCGTCTCTGACCTGTAACGGAGGGGCCATTATGAGAAAATCGCCCAAGACGGAAGCGTTATTGAGCATAGCGGATATTTCACGCCATTTTTCCTTGCCGGAATCGACGACCCGCTATTACTGCAAGCGCTTTGCCGCCTACATTCCCAGCGTCGGCGAAGGTCGCAGGCGCCGTTATCGTACGGAAACCCTGGATGTCATTCAGGCCATTCTTGATCAGATGCAGAAATCGCGTACGGCCGTCGCCGTGGACGAGGCCTTGCAGACCCTGTTCCCCCGCAACGCCGTGGCGCTTTCGGAAACGCAGCTGGCCCTGCCGGAAGAGCACCTGCCGGCCGCGAATCTGCCTCCCGCCGCCCTTCAGCTCATAGAGCGTCAGACGACGGCCCTGGAAGGGATTCTGATGGTTTTGCAAGGGCTGGTGCAGCGGATGTCCGATCATATGGATGAATCCAAGGAAGACGCCAGCGCATTGCGGAAAGATATCGATACGTTGCGGACATTGCTGGATGCCTCCGAAAAGACCCAGCAGGCCGATATAGAACAACTGCGGCAATGGATGGGGCGCGTCATCCAGAACCGCCAACGCCAAATCGCCGCCATGTAGCGCGGCGATGCTTGCCATACCGTTAACGGTATACTCCTGATGCAAGGGGGAAGAGTTTCTCTTCCCCCTTGCATTTTTTTGGGGGCAGGACGCGCTACGGTTTTCTTGATGGGGGAAGAAACGCCTTTGCGCTGCTGGCGATGCCCGTAGCTTCCTTCGTCGCAACGGACGCGGCCTGCGGCCGTCCGTCGGTCGCTGCTTTTCCGCTCACTCTGAGACGCGGGCGACGCGGCGCCGCCGGGAGACGCGCGGCTGCTGGAAGGCGGCGGGGAAACCGCATTGCCTGTTGTTCCGATCAAAAGTTTTCGGGAGAGGGATGGGGGGCCCGGGGGGAAGGGAGAGCCCCTTTTTCAAAAGGGGCTCTCCCTTCCCCCTGGACGTAGCGTTACGTCAGCAACCAGTGGACGCCCCGCCGCCAGCCGTGCGCTTCCAGCCAGGCGGCCGCCTGTTCCGCCGCGCCGTGGGCGGTCAGAGCGTTGAGGAGAAGGGCGTCTTCCGCGGCGGGAGGAAGGTTTTGCGGAGCTATGACGGGTACGGGAGGGCCGGGAAGATTGCGGACGTACTGCCCGATCTTGCGCGGATCAATGTCGATGAAGGCGACCGGGAGCAGCGTCGCGTCCCAGAGGGGCGCCAGACGGCGACGGGCCATGCGCCCGGCTCCCCAGACGTAGAGACGGACGGGCTTGCGGCGGCATTCCCGGCGCAGCCAGAAGGCGCGCAGGGCGTTATTGGCGGCATCGGAATAGCGATTGTCCGTGCGGGTCAGACGCTGGGGCGGATCGTTCCACTGGTAGAGGGCTTGCGGCAATTTGCAAAAGCGGACGCCGGCATCAAGCCAGCGCAGCCAGAGTTCCCAGTCTTCCGCAAAATCGCCGTCGCGGTAGGGGCCTTCGCGCTCCGCGATTTCCCGCCGAAACATCACCGTCGGGTGACAGACGGGCGCGTCGCGAAAGCGCCCGTCGCGTATGTCTTCCGGCGTGAGGAGACTGTTTTGCCAGTCCACGAAATGCGCGAATCCAAAGGCCGTTTCCGGATCGCCTCCGAAGGTCGCGCAGGCGGCGCAGACGCCCATGTCCGGGTCGGCG
Source organism: uncultured Desulfovibrio sp. (assembly GCA_944324555.1). Taxonomy (GTDB): domain Bacteria; phylum Desulfobacterota; class Desulfovibrionia; order Desulfovibrionales; family Desulfovibrionaceae; genus Desulfovibrio. The sequence goes on along the minus strand of CALUWU010000104.1, from coordinate 26,802 downwards.
GCAAGACGGGCGTACTGGAGAGAGAGGCGGCGCGGATGGGAGACGTCGTCCGCATCCATGCGGGCGATATACGGGCCTCTGGCCAGTTCCAGACCCGCGTTGAGGGTCGGGGCGATACCGGCGTGCGGCAGATGACAGACGCGCAGCTCCGGCGCGCCTTGCGGGCGAAGAAGCGCAAGGGCGTCCAGCACGGCTCCGCTCGCGTCGGTGGAGCCGTCGTCGAGCGCGATTATTTCCGTCGGGGGCAGCGGCGCTTCCGGCGTGCCGCATTGCGCGAACAGACTTTGCAGACAGCGCCGCAGCGCCGTTCCGCCGTCGGCGGCGGCGTTGTAGACGGGGAGAAGAACAGATATTCGCGGATTCATGGACGCGAAGCTATTTGGGGCAGAGACGCCGCAAGAGGGCGCAGAGCGAGGCGACGGGCAGGGTGGCGTCTACCCAGTGGCGGGCCGTCGCCTTGTAGAGCGGCAGACGCTCCGCCAGAACCGTTTCAACTTCCCGCGCGATGTCGCCGCCTGTGAGGCTGGGACGCTGGGACGGGAGACCGTGCCGGGCCAGACGGGCGGCAAGGACGGAGGCGGGCGCCTGAAGGAAGACGACGGTTCCCGCCTGACGGAGAAAGCGGCGGTTTTCTTCCGCCAGCACCATGCCGCCGCCGGTGGCGATAACGCCCCGAGGGGCGTCGGGGTAGCCGCAACGCCGGGCGGCTTCCAGAAGGGCGTCGGTTTCGCGGCGGCGAAAACCGGGCCAGCCTTCTTCCGCGACGATTTCGGCGACGGTGCGTCCGGCCTGTTCCTGGAGAAGGGCGTCGGTGTCGATGAAGGGGATGCGGCGCGACTGGGCAAGACGCCTGCCGATGGTGGTTTTGCCGCAGGCGCGCGGCCCGACAAGAAAGAGAAGCGACATGATGGATTACCTGCGGTCGCGCCGGGAAACGGTTATACGGGGAAACGCGCCTGAAACGCGGCTATTGCCTTCCCCGGCAGGGCGCGCTGCCGGGAGGCGGGAAACATTGGGGAAAGGCCCTTCGCGAGGGCCTTTCCCCAATGTTTCTTGATATAGAAAGACGGTCAGAACAGCGTTGCGCCGTCTTCGGTGATAAGGGCCGTGTGCTCCCAGCGAACCCCGCCCCATTGCGGATAGTAAAGACCCGGCTCCACGGTGACGACCATGCCGGCCCGGAGGAGATCGGCGCGACGCGGGTTCAGGCTGGGGGCTTCGTGGGTTTCGAGGCCGACGCCGTGCCCGAGGCCGTGGGTAAAGCGCTTTTCCACGCCGGCGTCTTCAAAGACGCGACGGGCCGCCGCGTAGGCGTCGCGCATGGGCAGGCCCGGGCGCAGAACCGCAATGGCGGCCTTTTGCGCTTTCTGAACGAGATCCAGGGCGCGTTGAAATTCCTCCGTCGGAGCGTCGCCGACCCAGAGGGTGCGGGTCTGATCGGAGCAGTAGTCCTGCACGCGGCAGCCGATGTCGAGCAGGACAAGGCCGTTTTCGCCGAGGCGATCCGTCCCGGGGACGGCGTGCGGCAGCGCGGCGTTGGGGCCTGTGGCGACGATATTGGCAAAGGCCAGTTCGGAGGCGCCGTTTTCGCGGAAATAGCGTTCGATATCCCAGCTGATTTCCTGCTCGCTGCGTCCGGGGAGGAGGAAGTCGCGCGCCCGGTCAAGCAGAGCGTGGTTGAGGCGGAAGGAGGCTTGCAGGGCGGCGATTTCTTCGCTGTCCTTGACGACGCGCAGCTCTTCCACCAGTCCGTCGGCGGCTTCGAGGCCGAGGCCGGGCGCGGCGCGGCGCAGGGCGCGGACGAAGCCGTGGCTGACGCTGTCGGCCTCAAAACCGACGCGCAGACCGCAGGAACGCAACAGACGAGCGAGATCGGCAACGCCGTCGCCCTTGTAGATAAAGATGCGATCCTCGTCCCAGATGCGGGCCGCGGCGTCGGTATAGCGGGCGTCCGTGGCGAGCCAGTCGCGGCCGTCGGCGCAGACGACAAGCCGGCCGGCGCTTTCATTGAATTGCGGATCGTGGAGTTCAAAGCCGGAGAGGTAGTAGCGGTTCGGGGCGGCGCTGACGAGCAGCGCGTCGAGACCGCGACGCCGGACGGCGGCTCTCAGTTTTTCGCGGCGGCGGGCGCAGGTATCGGGATTCACGCTGTTTCCTCCAGCGGGCCGTTGGGGGGAAGGGAGGCGACAAGCTCGATATCGGCGGGCAGCAGGGGCAGCTCGGCGGCCTCGGAGGGCGTGACCCAGCGCATGTTCTGCCCTTCGCGGGCGCAGGGCTCGCCGGCAAAGGCCGTCACATGGAAGAAGTGCAACCGGACTTCGAGCCCGTAGTCGTCATAGACGTGACTGGCGCCTTTCCAGAACTGGCAGGCGCGAACGCCGATGCCCAGCTCTTCGGCCAGTTCGCGGGCAAGGGCCTCCCTGGGGCTTTCGCCCTGTTCCAGCTTGCCGCCGGGAAATTCCCAGTAACCTTCGTGGGCCTTGCCTTCGGGGCGCTGGGCCGCGAGAACGCGCCCCTTGCGCCAGATCAGGCCGACGGCCACGTCGATATTCTTCATATCACTCTCCTGCACAATCCGCTCGTTTGGCTTCGATGGCGGCTATCTGTTCTTCCAGCGCCGCCATGTCTTCCATAATGCGTTCGCAGGCGTCGCGCAATGCGGAAAAGGACTTGAGCAGTTCCGTGGAGCGGGCGCCGTCGGCATAGACGGCGGGGTCCGCCAGCTGCTGTTCCACGTCGGCCTGTTCGGTCATGGTCTTTTCAAGATCCTTTTCAAGAGCGGCGTAGCGTTGCTGCAAGGGTTTCAGTTCCTTGTACAGTGCGTTGCGCCGTTCCGCCTGTTCGCGCTTGATGCGCTTCTGTTCCTCGCGCGAGAGTCCTCCGCCCGTTTTCTGGGCGTCGGCGTCGGGGCGGGGCGCGCCGTTGCGGACGCCGGTTTCCTTTTCCTGAGCTTCCCGCCGGGCTTCGTCGTAGCTGCGGAAGTCGGGGTAGACGGTAATGCCGTCGGCGTTCAGGGCCCAGGCTTCGGCGCCGACCTGCGAGAGCAGCCAGCGGTCGTGCGCCACCATGAGCAGGGCGCCGTCGAATTTTTCCAGCGCGGCGGCCAGGGCTTCACGGCTTTCGAGATCCAGATGGTTGGTCGGTTCGTCCAGCAGCAGGAAGTTGCAGCGCTTGAGGAAGAGGCTCGCAAGCACAAGGCGGGCCTTTTCGCCGCCCGACAGTTTGGAAACCTGCCGATCAAAGTATTCCTGCCCGAGCAGGAAGAGGCCGAGCACGCTCATCAGCTCCTCTTCCGTCGTGCGCGGATCGGAGAGACGGCGGATTTCCCCCAGCACGGTGGTATCCGGGCGCAGGGTGTCCATCTGATGCTGGGTGTAGTAGCCCATCCGCACCTGAGAGCCGGTAACAATGTTGCCGCCGCAGCGTTCCAGCGTGCCGGCCAGCAGCTTGAGCAGGGTGGACTTGCCGCAGCCGTTGTGCCCGACCAGGGCCGTTCGCTGCCCCCTGTAGATGGTGAAGGTCAGGGGCGGCCACATGGTCTTTCCGTCGGGGAAGTGGAAGGCCAGATCGGCGGCGGCGAGGACGACCTTTTCCGAGTGCGGGGCTTCCGGCCAGGTGAAATTCAGTTCCTTGCGCTTTGGTTCGGGCCGGTAGTCTTCCAGCTCCTTTTCCAGCTTTTTGGCCATCTTCTGCCGGGAACCGGCCTGCCTTGCCTTGGTGGCCTTGGCGCGGAAGCGTTCCACGAAGGCCATCTTGCGGTTCAGCTCGTCCTGTATGGCCCTGGCTTCCCGTTCTCTCTGGGCGTTGTATTCTTCCTGAAGGTCCAGAAACTGGCTGTAGGTGGCCTTGCGGAAGATGGGGCGGGAAAGGCCCAGATAAAGGACGTGCGTGCCCACGGTATCCATGAAAACGCGGTCGTGGGCCACAAAGACGAGAGCGCCCTTGAAGTCGAGCAGGAAGGATTCCAGCCATTCCACGGCTTCCACGTCGAGGTGGTTGGTGGGTTCGTCCAGCAGGAGCACGTCGGCCCCGGCGGTAAGCACGCGGGCGAGCTTGGCGCGTTCGCGCCAGCCCCCGGAGAGTTCGCCGAGCTTGCGGTACCATTTGTTTTCCGCAAAGCCCAGACCGGAAAGCACGGCCTTGGCGCGGTGTTCCGGGTTGTAGCCGTAGGAGCTTTCCAGCTCGCCCTGCCGCTGCATGAGCTGCCCGAGCCGGGTCTGATCGCCGGAAGCGGCGGCTTCTTCCCATTGGGCCCAGAAGTCGCTCCAGTCGTGCAGCACGTCCAGCACGTAGGTAAGCAGGGGCGTTTGCAGGGCTTCTTCGGAAAGTTCCTGTTCCACATAGCCGAGGCGGCAGCCTCGGGGCAGGATGACGCGCCCGCCGTCCGCAGGTTCGACGCCGGCCAGCAGACGCAGCAGCGTGGACTTGCCCGTGCCGTTGGGGCCGCAGACGCAGAGCCGGACGCCGGAATCGACCTCCAGGGAAAAATTGTTGAAGATATCGCGCCCGCCAAACGATTTGGAGAGCTCCTGAATCGTTATTTTCATAAAAGACCCTCGGCGCGATAGCCCTTGACGGCTTCATCCATGCCGACGGACAGCTCGCCAACTACCGGGAAGAACTCCAGTTCTCCCTTGATGCGGCTGTCGTCGCACAACCAGCCGTTCTGGCGGGCTTCGCGAAACTTGTCGTCATTCCATTTGGGCACGCCGGGGCGCTTTACGCCGCGCAAGCCGTAAACGGCCGCGAGCAGACGCGCGCCCGCGCCGCACAGTCTGGCGCTAAGGCCGGCCGCCCAGAGAGGGACGGCGACGATACGCAGATTGTCGTTGCCGAGAGCCTTGCCCATGGCGCGGCAGAACTGTTCGATGGAGTACACGTGCCCGTCGTTGAGGTGGTACCAGCCGCAGGCCTGCGGGAGGCAGCAGAGCATGACAGCCTGCGCCGCGTCGACCGCATGAACGGCGGAGACGGGGAAGGCGCGGTTGCGTCCCGGAAGCACGGCCAGACCTCTGGAAATGCTTTTGAAAAGAGGAAGAAGACCCCGATCGCCGCTGCCGTAGACGATGGGGGGGCGCAGCACGACCAGACGCGAACCGGCGGCCCGGTAAAGGATATGCTCGGCGAAGAGCTTGGACCAGCCGTAGGCGGAGACCGGGCGATCCCGCCCGTCTTCGGCGTCGGCGTCCGTCTTGCCCGGCGCGAGGGCGCTCGGGCCGCTTGCGGAAAGGCTGGAGACGAAGATCAGCCGCCTAGGCGCGCTGCCGGCCTTGTCCAGCAGGCGCCAGGCTTCCGCCAGAGCCTCGGCGGCCCCGGCGTTGCCGCGCAGATAATCCTGCCAGTCGCCGCTGAACAGCACCGCCGCCAGATGGACGACGATGTCGCGGCCCTTCATGGCCTGCGCGAGGCCGTAGCCGTTCATGAGGTCGCCCCGGATGCACTCCACGCCGGGAGGCAGGCGGCTTGTATCGGAAGAGGGGCGGACAAAGCAGGCAACGCGGGCGCCCGCCCGCACCAGCAGGGGCGTCAGATGCCGCCCGATAAAGCCGGTGCCGCCGGTGACGAGAATGGATGCGCCCTGAAGGTGGGTCATGCGTCTGCAAAGACTTTCCAGCAGTTCCTCGGGAAGAAAGGTCGTCGTCATGGGCCGACTCCTTGTCCGCGTCAGGCCCGCGCCGCGATATCGCGGCGATAAAGGCGGTAACGCTTGGTAATGCGGCCCGAGAAGTCTTCGATCAGATCGTCTATGGCCGCGTTGTCTTCCAGCACCCAGGAGCCCTCGACGCGCTTGAAGTCCGGGTGCGCCGCGGCCTGTTCCAGCATGTAGTCCAGCAGCAGCAGGGGCAGGCCCATGAGGCGGAACTCCGGCTTGATGCCGAACAGGATGATGCGATAACTGCCGCGCATTTCCTTGCGCGCCTTCCAGAAGTGCCAGGGCGCGGTAAGGCCTATGCTTCCGTCAAGGCGCTTGAGCAGCGGGTTGAAGTCGGGCAGGGCCACCATGCCCGCCGCCGGGATGCCCTTGTGGAAGAAGAGCACGAAAAAGTCGGGCTGGAGATAGGTTTTCAGTTCGCTGACGAGCTCGTCCGCCTCGGCCGGGGAAAGGGGCGTGAATCCCCAGTTCTGGGCCCAGGATTCGCGATAGAGATCCAGCATGATGCGGATATCCTCGGCCAGCGTCGCCCGGCTGGAACTGCGGCGCGTGAAGCGGCCTTCGGCCTTGATCCTGTTCACTTCGTCCCGCAGCCATTCGGGCAGATTGAGGGTTTCCCTTTCTATGAGATAGGCGAACAGATCCTGTTCCTTTCGCAGGTGCCAGCTTTCCGCGAGTTCGGCGTAATAGGGAGGATTCCACGGCATCATGATGGCGGGCGGATGCTCGAAGCCGTCCACCAGCATGCCGCAGGTATAGTTGGTCGAGGGGTTTATGGGGCCGCGCATGAAGGCCATGCCCTGGTCGGCGAGCCAGTCCCGCGCGGCGGCGAAGAGCGCGTGCGCGGCGGGGCGATCGTTGCGGCATTCAAAGAAGCCGAAGACGCCACAGCGCTCGCGGGCGTAGGCATTGTGGTTGTCGTCCACAATGGCCGCAACGCGTCCGACAATCTCATTGCCGCGCATTGCGAGAAAGAGCTCGCGCCGGGCGGCGTTCCAGAAGGGATGTCTGCCGGGCGAGAGCAGGGCCTTGTCCTGAGAGCGGAGAGGCGGAACCCAGAGAGGATTCCGCGCATGGATGCTCCAGGGCAGGGTCACGAAGCTGTTCAGGGCGCGTTCGTCGCGAACAGCCGCGATACGCACGGCGTCGGCAGTCGCGGGGACAGCGGCATTGCGTCTGTCGTTCATGTGCGGTCTAATCCTTCAGGCGCAGGGAACCGCGCAGCTCCTCCAGGCTGGAGACCCCGAGACGGGCGCAGGCGGCGGGCAGTTCGCTGACGATATCGAAGGCGCAGTCCGGGCGCAGGAAGTTGCCGGTGCCGATCTGCACGGCGTGAGCGCCCGCAAGGATGAATTCCAGCACGTCCTCGGCGCAGACGATGCCGCCGATGCCGATGACGGGAATGGAGACGGCGCGGGCCGTCTGCCAGACGCAGCGCAGGGCCACGGGCTTGATGGCCGGGCCGGAGAGCCCGCCGATGACGTTGGCGAGACGCGGGCGCCGGGTGGCCACGTCCACGGCCATGCCGGCCAGGGTGTTGATGCAGGAAATCATGTCCGCCCCGGCGCCTTCAACGGCCCGCGCCATGGCGGCAATGTCGGTGACATTGGGCGAAAGCTTGACGATGACGGGCTTGTTGGGCGCGGCGTCGCGGACGGCGCGCGTGACGGCCGCCGCAAGATCGGGGTCCTGCCCGAACAGGACGCCGCCTTCCTTGACGTTGGGGCAGGAGACGTTGACCTCCAGCGCCGCGACGCCTTCCTCGGCGTCGAGGCGGGCGGCCAGTTCGCCGAATTCCTCCGGCGAGGTGGCGTAGAGATTGGCCACGACGGGGAGTTCCCGCCAGGGCAGCTGCGGCAGCTTGCGCTTGCAGAAGGTTTCCACGCCGTCGTTTTGCAGGCCGACGGCGTTCAGCATGCCGCCCGTGGTTTCCGCAATGCGGGGGCAGGGGTTGCCTTCGCGGGGCAGGAGGGAGAGTCCCTTGACGACAATGCCGCCGAGCCTGGTCAGATCGCCGTAGGGGGCGAATTCCGCGCCGTAGCCGAAGGTGCCCGACGCCGTCATGACCGGATTCTTGAGGCGCAGGGTATGGGTGGGGCCGGCAAGAACAACCGACAAATCCATCGAAGAACTCATGACGTTTCCTGGAAGCAAGAGGTGTGGGGCGTCGGGCCGGAAGTTTGCGGCGAATCCGCATGAGCAATGCGGTATTCCGCATCCGCCCCGGGCGCGGGGAATGGCGCGGCGGCCGGGCCGCGCGGCGTCTGTCCGCGAGCGGGGCGGGGCCTAGAGTTCGATTTGATCCGCCCAGAAGACCGGGCCGTGGTTGCAGACCTGGACGAGCCCTTCGCGCTTTTCCGGCACGGGCCATGCGTCGGTCGTGCGCGTAACGCAGCCGAGGCAGGCGCCGACGCCGCAGGCCATGCGGTTTTCCAGCGAAAGCTGCGTCCGCGCGCCGTACTGGAGCGCGAAGGAGCGCACGGTCTTCAGGAAGGGCAGGGGGCCGCAGGCCAGCACCAGGCCTTTCTGTTCGGCGTATTCGCGGATGCGCTCCTGCAGGGTGTAGATGAAGTTGTCCAGATCGCCGGGCACGGTTTCCTGAAGCGTGTCGAGGGTGACGTGTTCGTTGATGCTGTCAACCGGATAGCAGCTCAGGGGATCGCGATGCCCGAAGAGCATGGAGACGTTCCACGGGTTCGGGTGCCGCGCCACGTAACCGACAAAGGGGACGATGCCCATGCCGCCCGCCAGAAGGAGGGTGGGGGTTTCCGGCTCCACGGCGAAACCGTTGCCCAGCGGCCCCCAGACGCGAATCTGATCGCCCGCCTTGAGTTCGGCCATGCGGCGCGTGCCGCGTCCGACAACCTGGAAGAAGCAGATCATGTGGCGGGTGGTCATGTGGCAGATGCCGAAGGGCCGCGCCCAGGGCATTTCCAGCCCGAAGGAAACGGGACGCAGCATGACGAACTGGCCGGGACGCCAGTTTTCCCAGTCGGGTCTGGATATCCGCAGCGCGAAATAACGGGATTCGCCGCCCGTCTGACCGAACGGCACAAGATCCAGAACCGTCAACAGCGAAGAAGAGGGGGGTGTAGACATAATACAGAGGTATAAAGACACTTTCCCCGAGGGTCAACAAAATATGCCCGGCGCGCGTTATTTTTGCGCCTTCCCTTTTGGGGAAAGCCCGGATATACTTGCGTGCCGCGTCAGGCCGGGCACGCCGCGGCTCGGCGCCATTCCGCCGGCACAGTCCCGGCGCGCAAAGATCAGGAGTGAAATCATGAGCAAATCGTTGACCGTCGCCGTAGTGGGCGCCACCGGGGCCGTGGGCCGCGAAATGTTGAAGACCCTGCATGAACGCAATTTCCCGGCCACGGAAGTGCGGGCGTTCGCCTCCGCGCGTTCCGCCGGCAGCAAGGTGCCGTACGGAGACGGCGAGCTGACGGTGCAGGAGCTGAAAGAAGACGTTTTCGACGGCATCGATATCGCCATCTTTTCCGCCGGAGGCAGCGCGTCGCTGCAGTTCGCTCCCCACGCGGCCCACGCCGGCTGCGTGGTTGTGGACAATTCGGCCGCCTGGCGCATGGACGACCGCTGCCCGCTGGTGGTGCCCGAAGTGAATCCGCAGGCGCTGGAAAAGCACAACGGCATCATTGCCAATCCGAACTGTTCCACCATCCAGATGATCGTGGCGCTCAAGCCCATCTACGACGCCGCGGGCATCAAGCGCATCGTGGTCTCCACCTATCAGGCCGTTTCCGGCACGGGGCAGAAGGGCATCGAGGAACTGGAACGCCAGACCCGCGACGTCTTCAACCTGCGCGATCCGGAATGCAAGACCTATCCTTACCAGATCGCCTTCAACATCCTGCCGCATATCGACGTCTTCCTTGAGAACGACTACACCAAGGAAGAAATGAAGATGGTGAACGAAACCAAGAAGATTCTGGGCGACGACAAGGTGCGCGTGACCGCCACCTGCGCCCGCGTTCCCGTTTTCTACGGGCACGCCGAATCGGTGAACGTGGAAACCGAGAGAAAACTGACCGCCCGGGACTGCCGCGTGCTGCTTTCGCAGGCGCCCGGCGTGAAGGTCTTCGACAATCCCCGTGAAAAGCTCTATCCCATGCCGCTGTACGCCGCCGGAACGGACGAGGCCTTTGTCGGCCGCATCCGCGACGACGAAAGCATCGAGAACGGCCTGAACCTCTGGATCGTGGCCGACAATATCCGCAAGGGCGCGGCGCTGAACGCCGTGCAGATTGCGGAAGAGCTGCTTCGTCGCGATCTGCTGGGCGTAAGGGATCGCAACGTCTTCATGTAGTCCGAAGCATCGCGGGGCGCGGCCGTCGGCGCGCCCCGCGCGTCGTGTCCTTTCCGGGCTTTCGCCCGATCTTCCCTTTCCTTCCAGCACGAGGAGCAGCTCATGGAGGCCGTGGGCTTCGACGAGTATCTGGCGGCTCTGCTGCAGGCGCCCCGTCCGCGCACAGGCGCGCTTGCCTTTTATGATCACCGCGTCGGCAGGATCTGCACGGATCAGCGTCTGCTCTTCCTGCCGCTGGACGATCACCTCTGCCTGCGCGGCGACGGCCTGTTTGAAAGTCTGGCCTGCCGGAATCGCGTCATTTTCGCCCTTGACGATCACCTTGCCCGCCTGCGCGAAGGAGCCGCCGCCCTGCGGCTGGAACCTCCCTGCCCGTGGGATTTCCTGCGGGAGCGCATTGTGGATACGGCCCGCGCCTCGGGAAAGGACGATTGCGGTCTGAGAGTGCTGCTTGGGCGCGGTCCCGGCGGTTTCGGCATCGCGCCTGCCGAATGCCCCGTTTCCAGCCTCTACATTGTTGCGCTGGAAAGCGCGCCGCCCCGTCCCGAAGCCCTGACGCGGGGCCTTTCGGCCTTTACCAGCGCGGTGCCCCCGAAACAGCCCTATCTGGCGCGCATCAAGAGCAATAATTATCTGCCGAACGTCTTCATGGCGCAGGAAGCGGCGGAGCGCGGCATGGACGTGGCCGTGGCCTTCGACGAGCGCGGCCGCATGTGCGAAGCCGCCATCGCCAGCGTGGGCATTGTGGACGCCGGCGGCGCGCTGATCTGCCCGCCGCCGGAACGCATCCTCGCGGGCACCTCCATGCGGGCCGCCCTTGCCGCGGCCGAAAGGCGCGGCATGAGCGCCCTGCGCCGCGACGTTACTCGCGAAGACATCGCCAGCGCCCGGGAAATGCTGCTCTTTACCAGCGCCAGCCTTTGTCTTTCCATCACATCCTTTGACGGCGCGCCCGTGGGCGACGGGAAGCCCGGCCCGGCGGCCGCGCTTCTGCGGGAAGAAGTCCTGCGCGCCATGATTCGGGGGGGGACGACCTTCTGATGCGCTGTCTTTTGCTGGCTTTGGAAAATACGGGCGCGACTCCGCTGGAGCAGCGCATGGAAGCGCGCATGACGCTGACCCTCGCGCGCGTCATGCGCGACGGCGGCCGCATGGCGCCCTTCGTGGTCTGCTCGCGCGGCAGCCTGCTGGCCGAGGCCCTGTGCGAACAAAAGATACCTCACCTTGCCATAGGAAGCGGCCTCATGGCCGAAGGGCTGGCCGCCCTGCGCCTGCGCTGGCGCTGCCGTCACTGGCGGGGGCTGCTGGTGCAGACCTTCGGTCAGGCGTCCGTCTCGCTCGGCGGCAGGATACAGCGGCTTCGCCCCCGGGGAGCGACCCTGCTGGGGCACGCCTTTCTCAACTCCCCTCCGTCCCGGAATCTTTTGCAGGGAGGCTGGCTGCGAAGTCTCGTCGCCGCGGACTGCATCCTTTGCGGTTCGAGACACGTCCGGGATCGCCTTGCGGAACATCAGGCGGACGCCCTCACGCCGCAGGGGCCGGGGGAACGCCGCCTGCGGCTGCTGCCCCCCGTCGTGGACGGCGAAAGCGCGTCCCTGCTGGACCTGTCGCCGGTCGTCGCCGAAAAGGGGGGGCGCTTCGTCTTCTGCATGCGGGAAAGCCTGCTGCCCCGTTCCGGCGCCACGCTGGTCACCCGCGCCATGGCCGCCCTCTGGCAGCGCACGGATCTGCCTCCGTGGGAAGTGCGTCTGTACGGCGGCGGCGACCGCTTTGCGGAAGTCTTCGACGAGGCCCGCGCGCTTGGCGTGACGTCGCGCCTGTCGCTGCTGGGAGAGCAGGACGCCGACATCATGAAGTCCGCCCTGCGGCAGGCGCACGCCTTTCTCGCGCCCGGCAGCTCCCCCGAAGAGGCGCCCGCGACACTCTGGAGCGGGCTGGCCGCCGGCTTGCCGTCCATTGTCAGCCGCTGTCCCCTGCATGAAGAGCGGTTGCGCAATTGCGAGAACGCCGCGCTGTTTTTCGAGGACGGCAATCCGCAGGCCCTGGCCGAAGCCATGATCACCCTCATGCACGAAGCCCCGTTGCGCGCGGAGCTGGCCGGACGCGGCCGCGAGGCCGTCCTGAGCCGCCTGCCGGACGACGCGGCCCGCGCCCTGTGCGCCTTTTTTGAAAACTGGTATACGCGGCGCGGCTGGGTCATGCAGCCGGAACACGTTTCCCCGCAGGAGAAGGACGCGCCCGCGGAGGACGAGGCGCCGCCCGCCGACAAGGAAGGCGGCGGTTCAAAACATCGCAAGAAAGACCGCTCGCGGTCGAAAAACCTTTCCGAGTCTTCATGAAGTGCAAGATCTGCAAGGAAACAGCCGTCGTGGCGCTTCGCAGCCACAATGCCGCCTTTTGCCCCGAATGCTACAAGGCCTTTTTCGCGCGGCAGGTGGAGCGCGGCATAGAAAGCCAGAAGCTGTTCACCCATGATGAAAAGATCCTTGTGGCCCTCTCCGGCGGCAAGGATTCGCTGGCCCTCATGCTGGAGCTGTCGCGGCAGGGCTACAATGTGACCGGCCTCCATATCGACCTTGGCATTCCCGGCTCTTCGCCGGCCGCGCGCGGCGTTGTGGAACGCTTTTGCGAAAGGCACGGTCTGAAGCTCATGATCAAGGACATGACGGCCGAAGGGCTGGCCATTCCCGACGTCAAGGAACGTCTCAAGCGGCCCGTCTGCTCGGCCTGCGGCAAGATAAAGCGCCACTTCTTCAACAAGGCTGCGCTCGACGGCGGCTTTGACGCCCTTGCGACAGGGCATAATCTGGACGACGAGGCGGCCCGCCTTTTCAGCAATACCTTGCGCTGGGATACGGCCTACCTTTCGGATCAGGGGCCGAGGCTGGACGGCGAGGACGGTTTCGCCCGCAAGGTCAAGCCCCTGTGGCGCCTGACGGAATTTGAAACCGCCAATTACGCCTTTCTGATGGGCATAGAACACCATTACGCCCCCTGTCCCTACAGCCCCGGCGCGAGCTTCACGACCCTCAAGGGGCTGTTGCAGCGTCTGGAGGCCGCCATGCCGGGTCGCAAGCTGGATTTCTATCAGGGCTTTCTCAAGCGCGGGCGTACTGTCTTTGCCCGCCGGGAAGCCGAGGAGGGCGTGGCGCTGGCGCCCTGCATTGCCTGCGGCTATCCGACCTCCTCTGGCGATCTGTGCGGCGTCTGCCGCATCCGGGAAGCCCTGAAGGAGCAGAAATCATGAGCCTGTGGCGGAAGGCCCTGGAACGCGGACTGACGCCGGGCAACGTCGTTTCCTATCTGTCCTTGCAGCATATGCGTTTCTGGGGCGTCGTAATGGGGACCCTGCGCCTGCGCTGCAAGACCCTGCTGCTGGGCGTGCGGCTCGGGCGGGGCGTGCGGGCCCACGGGGCGGTCGGCCTGCTGCGCTGGCCCGGCAGCCGTATCGACATCGGGGACGACGTCAGCATCATTTCCTCGTGGCGGCGGGCAACGGCCTGCACGCTCGCGGCGCCCGCCCGCCTGCGTACCTTCGGCCCCGACGCGGTCATCAGTATCGGCCCTGCCTGCGAACTGTCGGGAACGTCCATTGCGGTGCGCTCCACGTCCGTCACCCTCGGGCGTCAGGTGCTTGTCGGCCCCAATTGCGTTATTACGGACGCCGATTTCCACGCGCCCTGGCCTCCGGAAGCCCGGGCCGCTTCTCCCGGAACCGAGCGCGATCGTCCCGTCCGCATCGACGATTACGTCTGGATCGGCATGAACTGCCATATCCTCAAGGGCGTCCATATCGGACGCGGCGCCATCATCGGCGCGGGCAGCGTGGTCACGCGCGACATTCCTTCCTTCTGTCTGGCCGCGGGCAATCCGGCGCGCGTCATTCGCCGGCTGGCGAGCGAATAGCGCGCCGCGCCCGTTTCATATCCCGCCCGGGGAGGGCTCGGCGTCGCGCCGAACCTCCCCAGCGGCCCCGCCGGCCGTCTTTTTTCCCGCGATTCTCTGACTTCCGATCCTCTTCAAGGGAGAGCGTAACGTGCGTTTGATACAGGGCGACGTGGGCGAGTATGTGCGCGCGCTGCTGGCTTCGGAGCGGCTGGGCGGGCAGGTGCGGCATCATCGCTGTCTGCCCGCGCGGGAAGCCGCGCCGGGACGCTGCCGCCTGCCGTGGCCGCAGGCCATAGAAAAGGCCTTGCGGGAACGGGGGCTGGAGCAGGGAAGCGCAAGCCTCTACAGTCATCAGGCCGAAGCGACGGATCTGGTCCGTTCCGGCAGAAGCATTGTCGTTGCCACTCCCACGGCCAGCGGCAAGAGCCTTGTCTACACCCTGCCGGTGCTGGCCGAATTCCTGCGGGACCCCGACGCGCGGGCGCTGTATCTTTTCCCGCTCAAGGCGCTGGCGCAGGATCAGGCGGCGGCCTTCCGGGCCCTGACGGAAGCCTGGCCAGAGGAGGCGCGTCCCTCCATTGCGCTTTATGACGGCGACGCTTCGGATTATGCCCGGCGCAAGATCCGCCGCCAGCCCCCGACCGTTCTGGTCAGCAATCCTGAAATGCTGCATCTGGGGATTCTGCCGCATCATGAGCAGTGGGCCCCCTTTCTGGCGGGCCTCTCCCACATTGTCGTTGACGAGGCGCACGTTTACCGGGGCGTTTTCGGGGCGCACATGGCGGGCGTCTTTCGCCGTCTGTCCCGTCTGGCGGCGCGTTACGGCGCCGATCCCGTCTTCATTTTCTGCACGGCGACGGTCGGCAATCCCGGCGAACTAGCGGCGGCGCTGGCAGGCCTGCCGGCGCCGGGAACGGAGACGGAGGGCGGGCGCGCCCCCGCGGTCATTCGCGAGTCCGGGGCGCCGCAGGGGGCGCGGCACTATATCTTTCTCGACCCGTCGCAAAGTCCGGCAAGCGCCGCCATCGATCTGCTCAAGGCGGCCGTCGCGCGGGGCTTGCGCACGATAGTCTATTGCCGCTCCCGGCGCATGACGGAACTTGTGAGCCTGTGGGCCGGAGCGGTGGAGGGGCCGCTTGCCGGACGAATTTCCGCCTACCGGGCGGGCTTCCTGCCGGAGGAAAGGCGGGAGATAGAGGCGCGCATGGCCTCGGGGGAGCTGCTGGCCGTCATTTCCACCAGCGCCCTGGAACTTGGGATAGATATTGGCGGGCTGGACGTCTGCATTCTCGTCGGCTATCCGGGCACGGTAACGGCGACCTTGCAGCGCGGCGGGCGCGTGGGGCGCGCCCTGCGGGAATCCGCCGTCGTGCTGGTGGCCGGGGACGACGCCCTGGATCAATATTTTCTGCGCCATCCTGAAGATTTCTTTTCCCGGCCGCCGGAGCTGGCGGTCGTCAATCCGGACAATCCCGCCATTCTGGCGCGTCATCTGGAGTGCGCCGCGGCGGAACAGCCCCTGCGGCGGGACGAACCCTGGCTGCGGAGCGCCGCCGCGCGCGAGGCGCTGAAAGAGCTGGAACGCAATGGCGATGCGCTGCGTTCGGCCGACGGCGAGCAGTGGCTTGCTTCCCGCAAGCGTCCGCAGCGTCTGGTCGATCTGCGCGGCGCCGGCCGCAGCCTTGTGATTGAGGATACGGAAGGGAAGGTAATCGGTTCGGTGGACAGCTTCCGGGCCTGGAGGGAGACGCATCCGGGGGCCGTTTATCTGCACAGGGGGCGGTCGTATGTCATTGAGGAACTGGACGCGGCGCGGGGATGCGTGAAGGCGCGGCCGGAGAAAGTTTCCTATTTTACGCGCACGCGGGGATCAAAGAGTACGGAAATCCTGGAGGAGAAGGCGCGCCGCGCCGCCGGCCGCGCCGTTGTCTGCTACGGACGGTTGCGGATTACCGACAGGGTGACGGGCTATGAGAAACGTTCTTCGTCGGGCAACAGGCTGTTGACAATCGTGCCTCTGGAAGCGCCGCCGCATGTCTTTGAAACGGAAGGCCTGTGGTTTGTCTTTCCCGATGCCTGTCGCGAGCGGCTGGAGGAACGCTTTCTGCATTTCATGGGCAGCATTCATGCCGTTGAGCATGCGGCTATCGGGATGCTGCCGCTGGAAGTCATGGCGGATCGCAACGACTTTGGAGAGATTTCCACGCCGCTGCACGCGCAGGTCGGCCATGCCTGCGTCTTTATTTACGACGCCTTGCCCGGCGGCGCCGGCCTGACGCGGGAGATTTTTCCACGAGCGCGCGATCTGCTTGCCATAACGCGCGACGTTATCTTGTCCTGCCCGTGCGAGGACGGGTGTCCTTCCTGCGTGCATTCTCCCAAATGCGGCTCAGGGAACCGGCCCATAAGCAAGAGCGGGGCGGTCGCATTGTTGCAGGATGTGCTGGAAGAAGGTGCGGATTCTGAAGGCGAACATTTTGCCGCCGCGCTGGTTATCAGCCCGGCGGAAAATTTTTCTGACAAGGAAAAGGTCGACGGCAAAGATAATGGAAAACAAGAGCGAAAGATGTTTCTCGTGGAACAATGCGATTCGCCGGAAGGTGGTATGTTTCCCGTGGAACATCTGGAACGCGGCAAGGCTGCTGTGCGTATTCCAGAACGATTTATCGTCTTTGATGTTGAAACACGACGCAGCGCGGCGGAGGTCGGCGGCTGGCATCTTGCGGGGAAAATGGGCGTCAGTATTCTTGTCGCCTATGACAGCCTGACGCAGGAGTGTGTCAGCTATACCCAGGATGCTCTTGACGGCTTTTTTACCCTGTTGCGTTCAGCGGACGCTGTTGTCGGCTTTAATTCGCTGCGTTTCGATTGTGCGGTTCTTCAGCCCTTCGCCCCCTATGACCTCAAGACGCTGCCGCACGTCGATCTTCTGCGGCGTATTCAGGATAGATTGCACTACCGCGTTTCTCTGGACAATGCGGCGCAGGCTACTCTGGACGCGCCCAAGAGCGCCGACGGGCTGCAAGCCCTGCGCTGGTGGAAGGAAGGACGCCTTGACAAGATTGAGGCCTACTGTCGGGACGACGTGCTGCTGACCATGCGACTGTATCGTTTCGGCCTTGAGCACGGATTTATTTTATTCCGCAACAAGGCCGGACAGCGCGTCCGCGTTCCAGTCGATTTTTCCGGGGAGGAAACGTCGCGCCTTCAGGGCTGAAAAAGCGCGCTGGGGAAGGGATGGGGGGCTGGGGGGGAAGGGAAACCCCTCTCGCGCTAGCAGAGGGGTTTCCCTTCCCCCCCAGAAGAACGATTTAAGGTAAAACGCGAGGCGGCGGCGCAGCGCCGCCCGGCCCAAAGCGAGCGGAAAAAATGCTAAGGGCTAAGGGGAGAGACCGTCGCGACGGTCTCTCCCCTCTGTGTTTTTACTTCTTGCACAAACCAAGCTGCGCCACGACGGCTTCGGCGCCGAGGCGGGCGTATTCGGCAATGTCCTTGCCTTCGCGGGCGTTTTCGGGGAGCAGCAGCACGGGCTTGTTGGCAAGCTCGGGGCGCGGCCGCACGCCGTAAGCGGCCGGGAAGCTGTCGTTGAAGTACATGTCCTGGAAGCCGGAGAACTTCAGGCTGTGGGCCGTGGCGTCCAGAACCGCATGCTCGTTGCCGTCTATGAGGTTGAGCGCCTTGGCGTTACGCAGACCGGCAAGGCATTCGCCGCCCTGGGTGCAGGCGATATGCCCGTGGCGGTTGGCTTCGATCATGGCGTCCATGATCTGCTGTTCCGTAACCTGAATGACCTGGAAGGCGCGATCGCCGCCGGCTTCGATGAAGCGCTGGGCAAGGGCCTTGACGCGCGGGAAGGAGACCGGGTTGCCGATCATGGCGGCCTGCGCCACGCTGGGCGTAACGGTTACGGGCGCCCACGAGCGTTGCGAGGCCGGCGCGGCATAGTAACGGTACACCGGATCGGCATGTTCGCTCTGAACGCCGAAGATGCGCGGCAGGCTGGTGATGATGCCCAGATCGAGCATCTTGAGGAAGCCGCACATGATGGCCGTGATATTGCCCGCGTTGCCGATGGGCACAAAGAGGCAGAGATCCGCCACGTTCCAGCCGTACCATTGCGCCACTTCGTAGGCGTAGGATTCCTGCCCGAGAATGCGCCAGCTGTTTTTCGAGTTGAGCAGCGCGACGCGGTAGTTCTCGGCCAGATGTTCCACCACCTTCATGCAGTCGTCGAAGACGCCGGGCAGCTCCAGCACCTTCGCGCCGCTGCCCAGCGGCTGCGAAAGCTGCTGCGGCGTGACCTTGCCGTGGGGCAGCAGCACGACGGACTTGAGCGGCGCGCCCACATAGGAAGCGTAGAGCGCGGCGGCGGCGGAGGTGTCGCCGGTGGAGGCGCAGACCGTCAGCACTTCTTCCCAGTTGTGGCGGCGGCACAGCCACTTGAGATAGCTGAAGGCGCAGGCCATGCCCCTGTCCTTGAACGAGGCGCTGGGGTTCTGGCCGTCGTTCTTGTAGGCGAAGGGCACGCCCACGTCGTCCCGCAGCGCGGGCGCCGCTTCGATGATGGGGGTGAGACCTTCGCCCAGATAGACGATATCTTCCTCGTCCATCAGCGGGGCCAGCAGTTCGTAATAACGGAAAATACCGCGCAGGGCCGTGACGCGCGTCGCGGCGCGCTCGTCAAAGATGGCGCGCCACTGGGGGCCGCTGGTCTTGCGCAGTTCGTCAAAGGCGGTGTTCTCCAGCAGGAAGACGCCGCCGCAGTCCGGGCAGGTGTACAGCAGGTCGTCGCCGGGACGACGCGCCCCGCAGCCGAGGCAGACGTATTCCATCGCGCCTCTGTAGGACGGAAAATCTTTGTGGCTCACAGAAAACTCCTTGATATATTTGCGCCGGCGGGCACGAACCGTCCGGCGCCGGTCGAACGGCCTCGGGAACGCCGCTCTAATGTCTATTATAAAAGTTGATGAGGCAGCCGTCGAGAATGATTTGGCGCTCGTCGTCGGTAAGACCGCTGAGCGTAAAGGTCAGCGGCCTGGCGTCGCCGCCGCCGGCGGGCAGCAGCCAGCCCTGAATGGATTCCTTCTTTTCCGTAACGGCCTTGCGGATATGCGGCAGCGCCACGGCGTCGCCCACGTTCAGTTGTTCCGCAAGCGCGGCGTCGGCCACAAGCGGCAGCATGCCCCAGTTGATGAGGTTGGAGCGGTAGCGCTTGGTGGCGTATTCGGCGGCGATGTTGGCCCAGCCGCCCAGCACTTTCTGGCAGGAGGCGGCCTGTTCGCGGGCGGAACCGTCGCCCGGCTTCAGGGCAAAGATGGTGGAACCGAGGCCCGTTTCCTTGAGCGACGCGCCGCAGAGATCGGCATAGCTTCCGGCGTCGGCCGTCTTGAGAGCGGCGCACAGCCCGCGCACGGTTTCCAGCAGGGAAGCGTCGGCGGGATCGGCAAGGCGCGCCTTTTCCAGCGCCTGCGTATCCCTGGCGCGCCCCACATAGGCGGGGTCCTTGCGCGACAGGGTGAATTCGGACAGGCGCAGCGGATTGGACCGCAGGGAGGAGGTTTCCCCGGAGGGAATCAGCTCGTCCGTCGTGGTGACGGGATCGGTGATCACCGAGGCCACCTTGAGCAGCAGATGCTCCGGCAGGGGGCTCATGCGCGGCCAGTCGGTGATATTCGGCCCGAGCTTGAGCTCGGTTTCCGGCTCGGGATGGCCGTAGCCGTTGTAGACGCGGCGGGCGTAGAGGTTCGCGTCGAAATCATAGCGCAGATCGGGCTGGAGACGGGAATCCGTCCAGTCGAGATCCGTCGCGGGCGTGAGCTTGCCGCCGTTTGCCGCCGTGGCCGCAATGGAACGGGCGTCCATGAGCGCCACGGCGCTGGCCTGCCCGTTGCCGGGCTTGGAGCCTTCGCGGTTGGGGAAATTGCGCGTGGAGTGACGGATGGACAGCGCGCCGTGGGCGGGGGTGTCTCCCGCTCCGAAACAGGGGCCGCAGAAGGCGTTCTTGATGATGGCGCCCGCCGCCATGAGCTTTGCCGCCGCGCCGTTGCGGACAAGGGCGAGGGATTGCGGTTCGCTGGCGGGATAGACCGAGAGGGAGAACGCGCCGTTGCCCGTGCTTCCGCCGTCGAGAATGGCCGACGCCAGAACGCAGTTTTCAAAGGAGCCGCCCGCGCAGCCGGCGATGACGCCCTGATCGGTCCAGACGCCGCCGTCGTGGATCTTGGCGCGCAGCCGCAGGCCTTCGGCCGCCTTGCCGAACTGTTTGCGGGCTTCTTCCTCGACCGTCCCCAGCAGATCGTCCGCATGGCGGATGAATTCCGCAATGGGGTAGGCGTTGCTGGGGTGGAAGGGCAGGGCGATCATGGGCTGCACGGCGGCGAGATCGACGCGGATCAGGCGGTCGTAGCAGGCCGGGGCCTCAAGCTTCAGTTCCGCGTAGGCGTCGGCGC
Organism: uncultured Desulfovibrio sp.; assembly: GCA_944324555.1. Lineage (GTDB taxonomy): Bacteria > Desulfobacterota > Desulfovibrionia > Desulfovibrionales > Desulfovibrionaceae > Desulfovibrio. The sequence continues at coordinate 6,485 of CALUWU010000104.1, read as the reverse complement.
GGCCGTGCAGGGCGAGGTAGTCGCGCACCTTGTCGTCCGTGCGCCAGATGGAGGACAGGCAGGTGGTTTCCGTGGTCATGACGTCGATGCCGCAGCGGTATTCCACGGACAGTCCCGCGACGCCGGGGCCGGCAAATTCCATGACGCGGTTCTTGACGAAGCCGTTCTTGAAGACGGCGCCGATGATGGCCAGCGCCACGTCCTGGGGGCCGACGCCGGGCTGGGGCGCGTTTTCCAGCCACACAAGCGCCACTTCGGGTTCGTTCACGTCGTAGGTCTTGCCAAGAAGCTGCTTGACCAGTTCCGGCCCGCCTTCGCCCACGGCCATGGTTCCCAGCGCGCCGTAACGGGTGTGACTGTCGGAACCGAGGATCATCTTGCCGCAGCCGGCCAGCATTTCGCGCGCGTACTGATGAATGACGGCCATGTGGGGCGGCACGAAGATGCCGCCGTACTTGCGGGCGGCGGTGAGGCCGAACAGATGGTCGTCCTCGTTGATGGTGCCGCCCACGGCGCAGAGGCTGTTATGGCAGTTGGTGAGGGCGTAGGGCATGGGGAAGCGTTCGAGACCGCTGGCGCGGGCCGTCTGAATGATGCCCACATAGGTGATGTCGTGGGAGGCCAGGGCGTCGAAGCGCAGGCGCAGGGTTCCGTCCCGTCCGCCGGAGACGTCGTGCGCCGCGAGAATGCGGCTCGCGAGGGTGTTCTTGCGGGCCTGGCCGGCGTCTATGCCGCGCGCGGCGGCCTCGTCGACGGAAAGCAGCGCGTCGCCGTCGACAACGACGGCCCTGTCGTCAAGCTGAATCATGGGACAATCCTTTATGGAGAGAAGGGTTGGCAAAACAGCGCGGCGGCGCGTCAGACGCGCCCGCCCGCGTGGAACATCAACAGCAATGCGGCGCACAGCAAGAAGACGCAGCCCGCGACAATGTGCAGCCGCCGTTGAAAGACCGGACGCGCAAAGGCGCGGCGAAGGCGGCCGAGCAGCCATGCCAGCGTGCAGAACCAGAGAAGGCAGAACAGGGAGAGCATGCCGCCCAGCGCCAGAAATTGCGGAGGAAGGGGCGCCGTCTGCGTCATGAACTGCGGCAGCAGCGTGAGAAAGGAAAGCACGGCCTTGGGATTCAGGACATTTGTCAGAAATCCCTGACGAAAGGCTTGCCCCGGCGTCATGGCGGGCGCGGACGCGGGGCGTTCCTCGTCGATATCGGCGACGGAACCCGCAATACGCAGACCATGACGCACGGAAGAAAGCCCCATCCATCCAAGATAGGCGATGCCAGCGTAGGTCAGGACGCCGAAAAGCAGGGGGGAACCGGCAATGACGGCGGAGAGGCCGATCATGGCCGCCGCGGTATGCAGAAGCACGCCGCAGGCCACGCCCAGCGCGGCGGCCTGCCCCCGCGCGCGGCCTTCGGCCAGCGCCGTGCGCGAGATCAGGACAAAGTCCGGCCCGGGCAGGACGACCATCAGGGCCGCCACGGGAGCAAAGATAACGAGAGCGTGCATCGGCTGTGCGGCGCGGAAGGGGGAACGCCGCGCGTTCCCCCCGCCGTCTAGAGATTTTCGCCGATGATATCGCCGAAGGCGCGGCAGCCAACGACCCTGGCGCCTTCCACCTGCGCGGCGAGGTCCACGGTAACGGCGCCGTTCTTGATCGCCCTGGAAACCGCATTGCGAATGCGCTCGGCGGCCTTCGGCACGCCGATATGCTCCAGCATGAGCGCGCCGCAGAGAATGACGCTTCCGGGATTGGCCTTGTCCTGTCCGGCAATGGTGGGAGCGGTGCCGTGCGTGGCCTCATAGAAGGCGAGCGAATCGGACATGTTCACGCCGGGCGCAAGGCCGAGTCCGCCCACCTGCGCGGCCAGCGCGTCGGAGAGATAGTCGCCGTTGAGGTTGGGCGTGGCGATGACGGAATACTGTTCCGGACGCAGCAGCGCTTCCTGGAACATGGCGTCGGCAATGCGGTCCTTGATAACGAGCCTGCCCGAAACGGGCTCTTTTTCCGTGCAGGTCAGATCGCCGAATTCCTCGGCGGCGAGATCATAGCCCCACTGGCGGAAGCCGCCTTCGGTAAACTTCATGATATTGCCCTTGTGCACAAGGGTAAGGCTGGTACGTCCCGTATCCAGCGCGAAGCGCAGGGCGCGGCGCACGAGGCGCTTGGAACCGCGTTCGGTCATGGGCTTGATGCCCACGGCGGCGGCGTCGTCTATTTTCGTTACCCCCAGCTCGTCGCGCAGGAAGGCGACCAGCTTTTTCGCCTCGGGCGTGCCCGCCTGATATTCGATGCCCGCGTAGACGTCTTCCGTATTTTCGCGGAAGATGACCATATCCACCTTTTCGGGATGCTTGACGGGCGTTTCCAGCCCTTCAAAGTGGCGAACCGGACGGATGCAGGCGTAAAGATCCAGCGTATGGCGCAGGGCCACGTTCAGGCTCCGTATCCCGGAACCGACGGGCGTTCCGAGGGGGCCTTTCATGGCCACTTCCGCGCCGCGCAGGGTCCGGACGGTTTCTTCAGGCAGGGGGCCGCCCGTTTCCTTCTGGGCCTTTTCGCCGGCCAGCAGCTCCACCCAGTCGATGCGGATATCGCTTTCCTTGGCCAGGGCCGCGTCGATGACGGGACGCGCGGCGCTCCAGACTTCCGGCCCGATGCCGTCGCCTTCGATCCAGTAGACAGTTTTTTTCATTGTGTTTCCTCGGTCTCTTTCAAGCCGTGTCGCTCGAAACGGTGGAAAAAGGGGAAAACGGCGTTTGCGCCGCTTTCCCCGAAATGGTTATTCGTCGGCCTACCGCGCTTCCTGCCGCAGGGCCTGCGCCCGCTTGAGCAGCTGTTCAAGCTGCATGTCCACGCCAAGCACGCCCATGATGTTGTCTTCCTCGTCCGTGACGGCGCAGGAAACGGTGATGATCAGCTTGTCCGTGAAATGCGACTGGTACACGTCCATGATATGGAGATCGCCGGTCTGCATGGGCATTCTGAACCACTCGCGCTGCGAGAAGTCGTAGCCTATGGGCAGGGCCTGATACTTTTCCTTGTAGGCGGGGTCCGTGATGGTCGCGCACTTGAGCTTGCCGTCCCTGTCGGTCAGGTACAGATACTGAATGAAGGGATAGTCGGCGGCGAAGGCGTCCAGACGCGCGCAGGCCTGCTTGCCGAAGTCGCGCAGCTCCTGGCGGGAGGCCAGCTTGACGATGAGGTGCGCGGCAAGGTCTCCGGCGAGCTGCTTCATCTTGTCGAATTCCGTCGCGAAGAGCTCGGGCATGAAGCGCTGCACCAGCGCCTGCATTTCGTCGTGCGACATGTGGGTGGTGCGGCCGTTTTCGTAGAGCTCGACAATGGCGTCGTAGATGCGCCCCACGGCGGGATGCTTCTTGGAAACCTGACGCTCCTCGGGCAGGCGGAGATTGTTGTTGATCCAGTAGGAGATGCCCGCGCGTCCGGTCTTGTCCGTGATGATGATGGGCACGGGACGGCCCAGCAGGCGGCGCGTGTCGAAGATATTGTAGATTTCCTCGTTCTTGGTCAGACCGTCGGCATGCACGCCCGCGCTGGTCGCGTTGAAGTCGCGGCCGACGAAGGGGTAGTTGTGGGGGATGCGGTAATCCAGTTCCTTTTCAAAGAAGTCGGCGACTTCGCTCAGAATGGCCGTATCCGCCGCGCCGTCGTCGCCGGTCAGGGAAATGTACTCGATAATCAGCGCTTCAAGCGGGGTGTTGCCCGTGCGCTCGCCGAAGCCGAACAGCGTGCTGTTGACGGCGCCGCAGCCGTACAGCCACGCCGTGACGCCGTTGACGAGCACCTTGTGGAAGTCGTTGTGTCCGTGCCACTCCAGCCATTCGCCGGGCACGCCGGCCTCGTCGGTAAAGGCCCGGACAATGCGCTGCACGGAGCGGGGCAGGGCCGCGCCGGGGTAGGGCACGCCGTAGCCCATGGTGTCGCACAGGCGGATTTTGACGGGCATGCCGCTCTGGCGCGAAAGCTCCATGAGCCGCTGGGCCAGGGGCAGACAGAAGCCGTAGATATCGGCGCGGGTGACGTCCTCGAAGTGGCAGCGGGGGATGATGCCCCATTCCAGCGCCTGCTCGGCCAGCCCCGTGTACATGTCCATGGCCTGCTGCCGCGTTTTGCCCAGCTTGAGGAAGATATGGTAGTCGGAAACGCTGGTCAGCATGCCCGTTTCGTCGAACTCCATGTCGCGCGCCAGCTTGAGGTCGTCCTTGTTGGCGCGAATCCAGGCCGTGACGCGGGGGAAGCGATAGCCGCGCGCGCGGCAGATATCGACGCACTTGCGATCGCGGGCGGAATACAGAAAGAATTCCGACGCCGAAATGAGGCCGGACTTGCCGCCGAGCCGGTACAGGAAGTCAAACATCTTGGCGACCTGCTTGACCGTATAGGGGGGCCGGGCCTGCTGCCCGTCGCGGAAGGTCGTGTCGGTGATGCGCATCTGCTCCGCTGGGCGCGGCGCCAGCAGGGTTTCGTCGAACGTTGTCCGGCAGATGCTGGTGTAGGGGAAGATTTCGCGATACAGCTGCGGATCGTCGCAGTTTTGCAACTGCAGGGGACGGCTGCTGCCCGTATGATGGAGTACGCTCATGATAAACCGCCTGTGCGCCCGCGGACGGGCGGAAGAGACATTGTGAAGCCGATAATATACGCCGATTTGGACGTAGCGTCAAAGCCTCTTCCGGCAGGCGGCCCCGTCCTCTTGCCAGCGGCGACAAAATGCCCGATTGTATGCCTCAAGGAGTGACTATGTCGGCACTGGTGCAGTATCCCTCCGCCGGATGCGTGGTGGAGTATTTGGAAGGCAATGCGGTTCAAATAGCCCTCGTCATGGAAGAAAACGCGGGCAAGTTGCGGCTTCTGCTGCCCAACAGGCGGGAAACGCGCCTGACGGCGGCGCGATTGCTTCCCTGGGCCGGCCCGGCCCTGTCCGCCTCGCTGGGCAAGGAGGAGGGCGTCAAGGCGCTGGAAGCCTGCCGCCGCAAGCGCGAGGAGGCGGCCGAGGCCGTTCCCGTGCTGGATATCTGGGAAATGGCGCAGGGGGAAGTCCCCGAAGCCGCGGCGCTCTGGTTCGCCGAGCTGGCCGGTTTGCCGACGGATGCCGACGGGGTGGCCGCCTGCGGGCGGGCCCTGCTGGCCTGCAAGAGTCATTTTCGCTTTCAGCCGCCGCTGTTTCAGGTCTTTGACGAGGAAACGGTGCGGAAGCGGCTTGAGGAGCAGCGCGAGCGGGAAGAGCGGGAGGCGCTGATTGCGGGAGGGGCCGCCTTTCTGCGCGCCCTTCTGGATATCGCCGGAAAAAAGGGCGTGTTGTCGCCGGACGACGCCGTGACGCGGCCTTCGCCCGAAGTTGCCGCGCGTCTTCGTTCCCTGCTTTTCCGGCGCATGGCCGATCCCGAGACGCAGGAAGACGACGCCCTGTGGCGCATGCTTTCCAAGGGACTGCCCGACGTTCCGCACCTGCCTTACCAGCTGCTTGCGGCCTGGGGCGAAATTCCGCCGCACTATAATTTCTGGATGGATCGCGCGGGGTACGCGCCCGGCGACGACTGGTGGCGTCCCTATGGGGACGAGGTGGACAAGCTCCTGCGCGACGGCGCCGCGCTTGATCTGCCGGTCAGCGATCTGCCCTTTATCAGTATCGACAGCGCCAGCACGCGCGATGTGGACGACGCCTTTTTTGTCGAACCCCTTCCCGACGGCGGCTGGCGCCTGACGCTGGCCCTTGCCTGTCCGGCGCTCTGCTGGCCCTTTGGCGGCGCGCTGGACAAGGCCGTGCTGCGGCGGGGCACAAGCATCTATCTGCCGGAAGGCGATTGCCACATGCTGCCGGAATGTCTGGGCACCGATCTGCTTTCGCTGAGGAGCGGCGAGGCGCGTCCGGCCCTGTGCGTCAGGGTGGACGTGCGCGCCGACGGGAGCCTGGGCGAGTGCGACCTGCGGACGGCCCGCGTGCGTCTGGCGGCCAATCTGACCTATACCGACTGCCAGGACGCGCTTGACGCGCTAGACGAGGGGCGCGCTCCCGACGGGGAGAACCCCGCGGCCGCCTTTGGCGAACAGCTGCGGCTGGGGAGGGAGCTTGCGCGGGCGCGGCAGGCCGCCCGCATTGCGGACGGCGCCGTGATCATGGACCGGCCCGAACCGTATGTGACGCTGGTGGGCGAGGGCGCGGACGTGCGGGTCTATGTGACGCAGGACAAGCCCTGCCCGGATACGCAGCCGATGGTTGCGGAAATGATGATTCTCGCAAGCGCCTCGGCGGCCGACTGGGCCGCCGCCCGTTCCCTGCCCCTGCTGCACCGCACGCAGGACGTGGCCCTCCCGCGCGAATACGCGGGCGTCTGGTCCGCGCCGCAGGACATGACGCGCATCATGCGGGCGCTCATTCCCTCCAGCCTTGAGGTGCAGGCGCGACCCCATGCGGCGCTGGGGCTGGCCCGCTACGCGCCCATGACCTCCCCCCTGCGAC
>CALUWU010000103.1 GCA_944324555.1 uncultured Desulfovibrio sp. | reverse complement strand
AGGGCAGCAGATGAATATAGCCCTGCTTCATGGCGCCTTCCTGCGAGGAGGAGGTCGCGCCGCCGGGCATGCCGTGGGCGGTCACGTCGTAATCAAGGCCCTGGAAGTAGGGGGCGCAGTAGCGATCATAGTAGGGCATGATCTGCTTGCAGACGAAGTTCGCCGCGCGGATGGCGTCCTTGTTGAGACGGGTTTCAAGACCCAGCTCGTTTTCCATGTACGCCGCCGTGGAGAGCACGTCGCCCTGACCATAGGCGCGCACGGCGGACCCAAGGCCCGCGTCGATGATGTGGGCGCCGGCCTTGGCGGCGGCGCCGCAGGCGCAGACAAAGAGGCCGTCGGTGTAGTGGCGATGGTAATGCAGCACGAGCTCAGGCCAGCGCTTCCGCAGCGCCGTCACCAGTTCGGTCATGAAGTGCGGCGGACAGGCGCCGGCCATGTCCTTCAGTCCGAGGATGATGTGGCGCGAGGCCTCTTCGGGGCTCTTGCCCATGATATCGCCCATCATGCGGAGGAAGGCTTCGCTGACCTCAAGGTAGTGCTTCACGTCGAAGCCCTTGGCCCAGGAGAGGGATATGGCGGGCTCGAAAACCACGTTGCGGCGATCCATGACGACTTCGGCAATGGGCCGCATGTTTTCCACATGATTGAGGAAGTCGAAGCAGCGCACCACCGAGTAATGATCGCAGATCATTTCGCCGGTCAGGCGCATCAGGTTGCGCGGCTGCGGCGTGTAGCCCAGCACGTTGGTGGAGCGCACCAGCAGCTGCTTGAGCGTCTTGGGCGCAAAGCTGTTCCATTCGCGGGCTTCGGTGAAGGGATAGGTCATGTTGGCCATCATGGCCACATGGAAATGGGCTCCCCCGCCGTTTTCGATGGAGAAATAGCCGGCGTTGTCAAGATACGGCCCGATAAGCCTGTCTTCGGCAAGGCGGAAGCGGTTGCCGGAGTTGGACTGGGTGAAGTCGCGGGGCGTCGTGTCGGTAAAGTGCACATAGCCGGAACCGCGGATGAAATCCAGCAGGGCTTCGCGGTCGTTGTGCGGATACGGAGAAGGCTGGCGGCGTTGCGAGGCGCTTATGGGCGGCAGCACCGGCTCGAAGGGGCCGAGCACGGGGGTGTCGGCGGAGCGGTAGACGCCAAGCTGCACATGGGGGTTGTAGCCGCGCGCGGAAATTTCCGCCACAAGCCGGGCCAGCCGTTCCCCTTCGGGCGCCAGATCCGTATACTGCATGAGTTCCGGATGGTTGGCGATGAAGTTGGTATTGATGTTGCCCGCGCGGAAATCGGGGTTCTTCAGAACCTGCTTGAAGAACGGGATGGTGGTCTTGATGCCGCCGATAATGTATTCGCTGAGCGCGCGCTGCATGATGCCCACGGTCTTTTCCCAGTCGTGGGCGTAGGCGATGAGCAGCGAACCGGCCGAATCGTAGTTGGCCGGGAATTCGTAACCGGCGCAGATGTTGGAGTCCAGACGCACGCCGGGGCCGCCGGGGGACACGTAGCGGGAAATGAGGCCGGAATTGGGCGCGAAGTTTTCCTGCGGATTTTCGCAGTTGATGCGCACCTGTATGGCGCAGTACGAAGGCCGCAGGTTTTCTTCCCGGTAGCGCAGTTCCGCGCCGAAGGCGACGGCAATCTGCTCTTCCACGAGGTCGATGCCGTAGCGGCTTTCGGTGATGCCGTGCTCCACCTGCAGACGGGTGTTGACTTCAATAAGATAGGGCGTGCCGTCGGGCAGCACAAGAAATTCCACCGTTGCCAGAGAGTGGTAGCCCACGGCGCGCACAAGGCGGCGGGAATAGTCCTTGAGCTGTTCGCGCAGGTTGCGGGAAAGGCCCTTCCACGGCGAAGGCGTGATTTCGATGAGCTTCTGATGGTTGCGCTGTACGGTGCAGTCGCGTTCGTCAAAGGCGAAGACGTTCCCGTACATGTCGGCGATGACCTGGATTTCGATATGGCGAACGTCCGCAAGGAACTTTTCCACGAAAAGACGCGGATTGCCGAACGAGGCCTGCGCCATGGTCGAGGCCTTGAAGAAGGCGTCTTCAAGCTCGGCTTCGTTGTGAATGGCAAAGATGCCGCGACCGCCGCCCCCGCCTTCGGCCTTGAGCATGATGGGCAGGCCCATTTCATTGATGAGCTTTCTGGCCGTGGCCACGTCCACGGCGCCGTCGGAGCCGGGCACCACGGGAATGCCGAGCTTGCGGGCCACGGCGCGCGCCTGAACCTTGTTGCCCAGCAGATTCATGGCCTCGGCGGTGGCGCCGATGAAGGTGATGCCCGCTTCCTTGCAGCGCTGCGGAAAACGGGTGTCTTCGGAGGCGAAGCCCCAGCCGGGATGGATGCCGATCACGCCGCGCTGGCGCGCCTTGTCAATGATGCGGTCAATATCAAGATAGGCGCGGGGATCGGACCCGAGCAGAACGAGCTCCTGCGCGGCCGAAGCGGCGGGCGCCGTCTTGTCGACGTCCGTCGCCGTCATGGCGGCGACAGCGTCAAAGCGTTCCCGGATGGAACGGCAGATACGTCGCGCCGGGATACCACGGTTGGCGACAAGGATGGTCTTGCCCCGCAAAAATTCCTGAACTTCCGCAAATGTCTTGTTGGCCATTCCTCAGCCCTTGCTTGGTAGTCTCTTTGGCGGGAGATACCCGCCCTGCCCGTTTGCCGGGTCATTGCGATCAGTCTGCATGTTCGGGGCGCAGGCTGCCGCTGTGCAAAATGCGCTCCCGTCCGTCTCGGACAAGGAGACAAAGGCCGCCGTCCGGGGCCAGCCCCGCAAGGCGCCCGTACGTTTTTTCGCGACCGTCGTCCACGATGACGTTCTGATGACGCCACAGCAGCAGGCGTTCGGCTTCCTCGCGCCAGCGCGCCGCAAAAAAGCGTTCCTGACTATATGCGGAAAAGAAATGTTTTACAAGCCGAGCCCACAGAATCTCGGCCGTCGGCGGGCCGTCGCCGTCGCCGGCATGGCGGGCCAGACAGGTCGCGGGCATGGCCGCGTCGCGGCGCAGCTCCCCCTCTTCCGGGCAGAACAAGACGTTGACGCCTATGCCCGCCAGCAGGCAGCCCCCGCGCTCTTCCAGCAGCAGGCCCGCCAGCTTGCGAAAGCCGCCTTCCTGCCGGAGCGCGACGTCGTTGGGCCATTTGAGGCGCGCGTCCCAGCCGAGGGCCCGCAGCCCCCGCGCGAGCAGCAGGCCGCAGACCACGCTGCCGGCCGGGCCGTCAAAGGGCGGTTCCGACGGCAGGCGCAGGGCCGCATAGAGGTTGCCCGGCGGCGAGACCCAGCGCCGGCGCATCTGTCCCCTGCCCTGCCGCTGGGCGCAGACCTGCACGCTGTCCCACGGGGCGAGGCGGCCCGTTTCGCACAGGCGGCGGGCGCTGTCGAGACAGGAATCCACTTCGCCGAGCCGCCAGACGGCGGGGGCGTCGTCCGGGGTTCTTGGCAAGTCCGGCCGTATCCGGTACGTAGCGATCATGAGTATCCTTTATAATAATGTATGCGCGGAGAGCGAATGAGCATCTATCTTGTGGGCGGCGCCGTCCGTGATCTTCTTCTGGGGCGCCGTCCGTGCGATTACGACTTTGCCTTTTCCGGCGAGCCCGAAGCCTTTCTGGCCGCCCGCGAGGGCGCGCGCGTCGTGGGGACGAGCGTTCGCGTCTGTCTCTGGCGGGGGCGGGAATACATGCCCCTGCATGAAAATTCCCTGGAGCGCGATCTCGCCGCCCGCGATCTGACGATCAACGCCCTGGCGCTGGCGGAGGACGGGCGCCTGCATTGTCATCCGCTGGCCCTCCGGGACCTGCGGGACGGCGTGCTGCGTCCCGCGTCGCCTTCCGCCTTTCTTGACGATCCCGCGCGGATATTCCGGACGGCCCGCTTTGCCGCGTTCATGCCGCGCTTTCGTCTTGCCGGGGAGTGCGTCGCGCTCATGCGGGCCGTTCCCGACGAGGCGCTGCGGACGATTCCGGCCGAGCGCGTGGGCCGCGAGCTGTTCAAGGCGCTGACGGCGCCCTGCCCCGGGCGCTTTCTCCGCGTTCTTGACGAAGCGGCCTGCCTGCGATTCTGGTTCGCCGAGCTGGAAAGCGCGTCGGACGTTCCCGCCGGGCCGGCGCCGTGGCACGACGGCAGCGTGCTGGCCCATGCGGCGCAGCTCATGGACGCCATGAGCGGCGATCCGCTGGCGGTCTGGATGGCGCTCTGCCATGATCTCGGCAAGATCAGCACGCCGCCGGAAATGCTGCCCCACCACTACGGGCATGAAAAGCGGGGCGCTGCGCCGGCCCTGAAGCTGGCGCGCCGCCTGCGTCTGCCCCGCGCCTACCGGCAAGCTGGCGTGCTGGCCGCCGAAGAACACATGCGGGCGGGCCTGCTGCTCTCCATGCGCCCGGGCGGGCAGCGGGACGTTCTCTGGCGCGTGCACCGCGCCGGATTCCACGCCTCCTTCTGGCGCATGGTGGACGCCGACGGCGGTTTTCCCCTGTCCGGCGAGGCCGGGCGCCGCCTGGACGTCCTGCGAAGCGTGCGCCTGCCCGAGGAATGGCGCGACAAGGGGCCGGCCTCGGAGGCAAAACTCCGGGAACTGCACTGCGCCGCCCTTTCCGCCCTGGGCGGAAAGCAGCCTATTGCAGGCGCTCCCCTTCCGGAACCGTCATGACGCCCGCCCCGGCGACGATATCGGTCAGCAGGGACGCGAACACGCGCTGCTGCGCCCGCAGCAGCGCCGCCAGATCTTCCAGACCATCCCCGCGGGCGCTCATGGCGTCAAAGGCGTCGTCCCATATCTTGCGAAAACGCCGCGCGTGCTCGTCGCCCTCTTCCCGCATGAGGGTCGCGATGCCGGCGTTATATTCGTCCAGCAGGACGCGCAGGCCTGCGTGGTGCGGCGGAAGATCCTCGCGCGCCCTTTGCAGCTTGCCGTTCCAGAACAGATCCAGCCGGAACAGGAATTCCCGCCAGACGTCCTCCTCGGCCAGAAGGCGCGTCGTTTCGTCGTTTTCAAGACGGCGCGCGAATGCCGTCGCCAGCTCGGCGGAATAGAACCAGGCAATGGTCGTGAAGCCCAGAAAGGTGGGCGCGCAGACGGACCAGCGCGCGCGTCCGTCGGCCGAGACTGTCTTGCGGCAGAAAAAGATCATCTTTCTTCACTCCTTTCAACGTTGCCGAACATCGAAAATCCGCGGAGGCGCCGTCCCTGCCGGGCTCCGCGCTCAGGATGCGAGGGATTCCAGACAGGCCGTTTCGAGCGCGGTCATCTCCGGGCCGTGGTCCAGCCCGGCCATGTGCGCGGTTGCGTGAGCGAGCAGGCGCAGAAGATGGCGGCGAGGCGGCTGGCGGTACAACCGGCATTCGCGTTCCCATGCGTCCACGGACAGCAGCATTTCTCCGGGGAGGCTGTCGTCGCCCGGAAAGGTGAGGATGTTGGTCGGGCCGGGGCAGCGCATGAGGCGCGCGTTGGCGGCGGCGACAAGACCGTCGTCGCCGAGGCGCAGCGCCAGGCGGCGCGGCAGCGCGCGTCCCCGCGACGCGACGACGCGGCAGAAGAGATCCAGCGCGCGGGCAAGCTCCCGTCTGTCCAGCGGCAGGCGCCAGAGGCGGGTTGTTTCATTGACGACGCGTAGTTCCGGCATGGCGGTTTTCCTTTTTTCCCGCCGGGAGGCGGGGCGTTAAGGCAAGCGTCCTGGAGCATTTTCAGTTTGAAACGCTGCGCGTTCAAGCCTCGCGGCCTGTCGTTAAAGCGCGTTGGGGGAAGGAAACAGCCCTTGCGCGCTGGCCAAGGGGGTTTCCTTCCCCCCGGGAAGAACGATTTAGCGTTAACACGCCCCAGCGCTGCGGGCTTCCCTTCCCCCAAAGAATACGAAGAGCGCTGACAGGCCCTAGTTCTTCCCCTTGGCGGAGACGCCGCGCAGCTTGGCGTCGGGGTAGGCGATGCGCTGATGGAAAATGCCGGTCAGGATACGCTGGAAGCTCTCGCTCAGGTAGTGAAGATCGCGGAAGGTCAGTTCGGATTCATCGAGCTGGCCCTCGGAAAAGATGCCCTTGATGATGGTATCAATATGCGTCCGCAGGCGCGCGGGCGTGGGGTCGGTCAGGGTGCGGCTGGAGGCCTCGACGGAATCGGCCAGCATGAGGATGGCGGCCTCCTTGCTCTGGGGGCGCGGCCCCGGATAGCTGTAGTCGGACTCCCGCGCCTTTTCGCCGAGGTTGACGGCCTTCTGATAGAAGTAACGGATGACGCGGGTGCCATGATGTTGACGGATGATGTCGGTGATTTCCTGCCCGAGGTTGTAATGTTCCGCCAGTTCCGTCCCCTTTTTGACATGAGAAAGGATAATCAGGGCGCTCATGGAAGGGGCGAGACGGTCGTGCTTGTTGGGGCCGCCGAACTGGTTTTCGATGAAGTATTCGGGATAGGAGAGCTTGCCCGCGTCGTGGTAGAGGGCCGCGACCTTGCAGAGCAGGCTGTTGGCGCCGATGGCCTTGGCGCCGGCTTCCACCATGTTGGCCACGACCAGCGAGTGGTGATAGGTGCCGGGAATGGTGACCATGAGTTCCTGCATCAGGGGCTGTTCCAGGCTCATGAGTTCCATGAGGCGGAAGCGCGTGCTGTAACCGAACGTGAGCTCCAGCACGGGGCTGACGGCAAAGAGGACGATCAGCGTCAGCAGGGAATTGATGCCCACGGCGCAGAGCTGGGCCGGAATTTCCCAGAGCGGCGTATGCGCCAGCGCGGCCGCGCCGAGCCAGACGATCATCTGACCGCCGGCCAGCGGGAAAAGCCCCCACACGACGTCGGAGCGGTTCTGGGCGCAGGTGATGATCCATGTGGCCAGCATGGCGCTCAGGAAATGGTAGAGGAAAAAGGAAATGTCCGCCTGAAGCATGAGCGTGCAGAAGAAGCAGAGAAGCAGGCCCATGCTGCAATAGCGGCGCGCGGCGAAGACCATGGCCACCAGCCCCACGCCGCCGGAAATGGGGTAGGCGATGGAGGCGATGGTCAGGAAGTTGTAGCTGTCGAGGCGCAGCCCCAGGAGATAGACGCCCTTCGCGCCGAGGGAAAACAGCAGCAGCACAAGGGAAATCAGCAGCAGATCCTTGCAGAGGATCGGCGTTCCGGGCTTGCCGCTGGGCGCGACGAAAAAGCCGATGGAAAGGACCAGGGAAAGCAGGAAGGCGCCGACGACAATATTCCAGCGCACGGGATCGGAGGCGTTTTCGTAGAGGCTCTGGAGCTTGATCTGCTGTTCCCGGCTTACGCGTTCGCCCTTGCGGACGAGCATTTCCCCTTTCTGGAGCTGATAGTAGATCGGCTCCACGTTCTGCACCACGGCGGCGGCGCGTTTCTGCGTGGCTTCCCTGTTGAGGGTGAGCGAGGGGGAAAGGGAGGTGATCATCAGGTTGCTGACGGCGCGCCGGGCCGAATCACTGAGGCCGGGGGTCTGTTGCAGCCTGCCGGAAATTTCCGCCAGAAAGGACGGCAGATCGGGCAGCGCCACGATATCCGGGCGCAACAGCTCCGTGCCGTTGTCCAGATTGCGGATGATGGCGCCGGAGCGGCCGACGCGCGAGGCGCGCACGTCGCCCACCAGACCTTCGGCCATGCGGTCGCGGATCAGCGGAAAGAGCGTGTTGATGATGACCGTCTGAATGTCCGGCTGCGCGAGATAGGGCATGACCTCGTCGGCGACGGCCGGGGGCAGATCGCTCTTGAAATGCTGCACCGGGGAATCCGCGGGCGGATCGCCGGCGGTGGTGTTGAGCTGCTGAAACACCGAGAGCAGACGATGCTGAAAGGCCGCGAAGGCGTCCATGCTCAGATCGTAGACGGGCGGCTGCAACATTTCCACCTGCTTGCGGCGGGCCTTGGTGGCCTGCGTGTCTTCCACCAGCAGATCGCGGTCGGCTTCCACGTCGTGATCGGCCACCTGCCCGGCCACGTACATCTTGCGGGCGCCCTCGAAGTTCGCGCCCGCGAGCAGCGACAGCAGCAGGAGCGTTCCGATGAGGACCCACAGACCTTTTCCGGTGTTGTGGCGCGTGCGGATGGTGCGCCACAGCATGCGCGCGCTAGATGGACGCGGGGCTTTTTTCTGATGCGTCATAGGCGTTCACGATGGCCCCGACAAGGGGGTGACGTACGACGTCCGTCTTGCTGAAGTGATGGATGGCGAGGCCCGGCACGCCGTGAAGCACCTTGAGGGCGTGCACAAGACCGGAGCGTCCGTCCCGCTCGCCGGGTTGCGCGGGCAGATCGATTTGCGTCGCGTCGCCGGTGACGACGACGCGCGAGCCGAAGCCCATGCGCGTGAGAAACATTTTCATCTGCTCGCGCGTGGTGTTCTGGGCTTCGTCCAGAATGATGAAGGCGTCGTTGAGGGTGCGCCCGCGCATGAAGGCCAGCGGGGCGACCTCTATGGTCCCCACTTCCATCATGGCGGCAACCTTTGCCTGCGGCATCATGTCGTGGAGGGCGTCGTAGAGGGGGCGCAGGTAGGGATTGACCTTTTCCGCCAGATCCCCGGGCAGAAAGCCGAGCCGCTCCCCGGCTTCCACGGCCGGCCGCGTCAGAACGATGCGCTTGACCTTGTGCTGTTGCAGCATGTTCAGCGCCATGGCCACGGCGAGGTAGGTCTTGCCGGTGCCGGCGGGGCCGACGGCAAAGACCATTTCATGACTCCGCAGCAGGCCAAGATAGGTTTTCTGGGCCAGATTGCGGGCCGTGACCGTCTTGCGGGGCGTGGCCACGAAGACGGCTTCCTTGTAAATCTGGCGCAGGTTGACGCCGGGATCGGCGGTCAGCATGGCGTAGGCGCGGGAGACGTCCTGTCCGCTGATGTCCATGCCGCCGCGCGCCAGTTCGTAGAGCTGGAGAAAAAGATTGCAGAGGCGACGGCGGACGCTCTGGTCGGGAGCGTCAATATATAGACCCGCGCCGCAGGTGGCGAGCTTGGCGCCGCTGGCGGCGGCAAGAATGTCCAGATGGGCGTTGTGGGGGCCGAACAACAGGTTGGCTGCGTGGGGATCGTCGAATTCGAGCGATTCCAGCGATGGCGATGAGGCTTCCATAGGGCGCATCCTAGAGCATTTGCCGGGCGCTGTCCATGCGCTCGTGGGGGGATATGCGACTTTGGCCTGTTCTTTGCACATATCGAGGAAATTTCGAGAAAAGGAAGTTTTTTCCTTCCGTGCAATAAAAAAAGACAGGAGCGCATCATGTCGTCCATCTACGGCCTCGGCGCCTATTCGCCCTATACCCAATACAGCAGATATAACTGGCAGAGCGAAACTTCCAATTCGGCGCTCTCCTCGGCCCAGACCGCCCTGAGCAGCATGAGCGGCTCCGGCATGCTTTCCCAGATTTCCAGCATGGTGGAGCTGACCCGCTACGCCATGGAACAGATGGGCATTGAAGAAGACGGCAACGTGACGTTTTCGCAGATTTCCAAGTATCGGAACGAACTGAGTCAGAGTTTTGATACGGAACTGCGCGCGGCCCTCAAGTCCGTGGGCATTCAGGACCTGAACGGCCTGACCTTTACCCTGTCGGCCGACGGTCAGATTTCCGTACAGAGCGACAACCCCGCCGACAAGCAGACGGCGCAGGCCTATCTTGACGCGCATCCCGAACTTGGCAAGAGCCTGCTCAAGGGCATCAGCGACGAAGGCGTGACGCTGACCAATTCCGTCAGCTTCCGTCTGAACGGCGGCAGCTTCGTCGTCATCACGCCCGAGGCGGAAGACCTTTCCGTGGCGCTGGGCGACAGCTCCGACATCGCCGACGAACTGCGCTCCGGTCTGGCCGCTATGGACGTCGGCGTGGGCGACGGCCTGAAGCTGACCTTCACCGAAGACGGCAAGCTGGCCGTTGACGGCAGTCACCCCGACGCCGACAAGATCAACGCCTGGCTGGCGGAAGAAAGCGATCTTACGGACAGGCTGAAGGAGCTGGTGGACGAAGCCGGCGCCGACAAGGATCGCATCGTCTTCACCCTGCCCTTCTCGGGCAGCCTGACGGCGGAACTCAAGCCCCAGGGAGATTCGGGGATTCAGGATGATCTCAAGGCGGCGCTGGGCGAGACCGACCTCGGCAAGTCCCTACGCGACGGCCTGAAGGCCGAAGGGCTGATTAAGGGCGACGAAACTCTGAGTCTGGCCTTTGACGCCGCCGGCAACCTCGTGGTTGATCCTGAAACGGAAAACGCCGAAGCCATCAACGAATGGCTGAAGGAGCAGACCGAGATCGCTGATTCCCTGCGCGCCGTCTGCAAGGAACAGGGCGTTTCCGAAGACAACGTGGCGTTCGGCCTGACCACCACGGGCGATCTGATTCCGTCGGTTTCCGGTCAGCAGGAAAGCAACGACAAGGAACTTGCCGCCGCCCGGGCCGCCTTTGCCAAGATGGGCGCCGAAGCGGAATCCCTGCTGAGCGGTCTGAACGGACTGTCCATTGATCCCGACGCCCAGTTCACCATCAAGCTCAACGACGACGGCACCGTCACCATCGGCGGAAACCATCCCGATATCGAAAAGATTCAGGAAGTTTTTGACAACAATCCCGATCTCGTCAAGACCTACAGTCAGATCGAGGCGCTTTCCGGTCTGGATCAGGCGCGCGCCGCCATGAATATTTCGCCTTCGGCCATGAGAAAGAGCTTGCAGATGGAAGGCATCGCCGCGGCCTGGTGGAGCGGCAACATGAGCAACTCTTTTGGAGCCTACAGCAGCTCCGGCGGATTCAACATGCTTTCCGGCCTGAACTTGAGCGTTTAGGCCTTGCGGCCTGAGGTTTGGGGAAGGGACCTCGGGCAAGATGACCGTTCGCCTCGCAAGAGGCGAACGGTCATTTTTCTTTTGCGGGACGGCGGCGTTCCGGCCGCCGGGATTACTTGAAGAGTTCCCGCTCCTCGACGCCCTTCTTCTGGGTGCGATCTTCCACGTCGACGCCCTTCGGCGGCGTAAAGCGGAAATCCTGATCCTTGACGCGCGCGTCCACATCGAAGGAGGTAAAGCGCACGTCGTTGTGATTGCCGTAGAAGTCGACAATGTCCGCCCGCTGGATATAGCCCTTGTCGTCAAGATAGACGCGGGCCTCCACCATTTGCGGCGAGGGGTCCCGGGGATAGAGAAGCAGCGTCCGGAATCCGTCCTTGCGCCCTTCGACGGTCACGTCGAAATCCTTGTCCAGGGCGGCCTGACCGGTCAGCACCTGAATGA
The DNA here is from genome assembly GCA_944324555.1 of uncultured Desulfovibrio sp. GTDB lineage: Bacteria > Desulfobacterota > Desulfovibrionia > Desulfovibrionales > Desulfovibrionaceae > Desulfovibrio. The sequence continues at coordinate 3,589 of CALUWU010000103.1, read as the reverse complement.
TGCTGCGCGAGTCCTGCACCAGTTCCGGGGGATAGCGGTAGGCGACTTCCTCGTCGGGAATGTAATCCCAGATTTCCGCGGGCGTCACGACCAGCAGCTCCCGCGTTCCCTCGACGGTTTCCCAGCGGATGGAGAGCGGCTTGCGGAACAGGAGCGTGCCCTTGCGGCTTTCCTTCTTGCCGCTTTCCCTGTGCGTCAGCGTCTGTTCAAAGGCGGCGCGAAAGGAGCGCAACGCCGCGTAGGTCGATTTGATCTGCGCTACTTCCTGCACGACGGCGGCGTGAACGGGGGCCGCGCAGAACGGCGGCAGCGCCTGAGGCGCGGGGGCGAGCGTCAGGGCGACGACGGCGCCGGCGCCCGCAATGAGATGCGCGAGTTTCATGGCGTATCCTCTTGAAAAGAAACGTGTTGGGGTTCCAGCCCGGTTCGGCGGGGCTCCGTTTCGCCGCGCGCCGGGAGTTGCCAGAGCGTTTTGCCTGGACTGCTCTAGAGCGTTTCACCTTTGAAAAAGGTAGAACGCGAGGCGGCGGGACAGCGCCGCCCGGCCCAAAGTGAGCGGAAAAACGCGCTTTTTCCGCGAAACGACAGGCCGTATGGTTTGGAACGCGCAGCGTTTCAAACTGCAATTGCTCTATTTGACGGAACGGGCCTTGCTGCCGTCGGCGGGGCCGATGATGCCTTCCTGCTCCAGCTGTTCCACCAGCCGGGCCGCGCGGTTGAAGCCGATCTTGAAACGGCGCTGCACAAGGGAGATGGAGGCCCTCCCCTGCTCCAGAACAAAGGCGCGGACTTCAGGATAGAGGCTGTCCGCGGCTTCGCCGCCGTTTCCGCCGCCGGCGCCGGCGCCTTCGGGGCCGCCCCATTCGGCAAAGTTGACCTCGTAGCGCGGCGTCTGATGATGCTTCCAGTAGCCGACCACGTTCTGCACCTCGTCGTCGCTGAGGAAGGGGCCGTGCAGGCGCATGAGGCGTCCGCCGCTGGGCTTGTAGAGCATGTCCCCGCGTCCGAGCAGGTGTTCCGCGCCGACCTGATCAAGAATGGTGCGCGAGTCGTGCTTGGAGGTCACCTGAAAGGAGATGCGGCAGGGGAAGTTCGCCTTGATGAGCCCGGTGACGACGTCGACGCTGGGGCGCTGCGTGGCGAGGATCATGTGAATGCCCGCCGCGCGGGCCAGCTGGGCAAGACGGACAATGCTGGTTTCAACTTCGCGGGCTGCCGTCATCATGAGGTCCGCCAGCTCGTCGATGACGATGACCAGATAGGGCATATGCTCCAGACCTTCGTAGTCGGGAGGCAGCTGCCCGTTGAACGAGGCCAGTTTCTGATTGTAGCCGGCGATGTTGCGAACGCCCATCTGGGCCATGGCCGTATAGCGGCGGTCCATTTCGTGGACGGCCCAGTCAAGGGCGTTCTTGGCTTCGGCCATTTCCGTGACCACGGGATGGACAAGGTGCGGTTCGTCGGCATAAACCGCCATTTCGATGCGCTTGGGGTCCACCAGCAGCAGGCGCATGTCCTCGGGCTGGGTGCGGTACAGCAGGCTTACGAGAATGCCGTTGAGACAGACGCTCTTGCCCGCGCCGGTGGCGCCGGCCACCAGAAGGTGCGGCATGCGGCTGAGATCGGCGAGAAAGGGATTGCCCGCGATATCCTTGCCGAGAATCATGGTCAGCGGGCCGCAGCCCTTGCGGAAGGCCTGCGAAGCCGCCAGTTCCCGGAAGTTGACGGTTTCCCTCTGCTCGTTGGGGATTTCGATGCCTACGGTGTCCGAACCGGGAATGGGCGCCTGTATGCGGACGGCGATGGCCTTGAGGGCCAGGGCAAGATCGTCGCTCAGGTTGGCGATGCGGTTGACGCGGATGCCGGGCGCGGGCTTGACCTCGTACATGGTGACGACAGGCCCGGGCGTGATGCGGACCAGTTCGCCCTGAATGTCGAAGTTGCGCAGGCAGGCCATGAGCGCCCGGGCGCGCATTTCGCATTCCGTCTTGCTGACGCGCACGGCGTTGCTGGGGGCCGGGGTCAGCAGGTCCAGGGGCGGCAGGGGAACGGGCGCCCTGCGCGGACGCCGGCCGTCCCGCGCCGCCGGAGCGGGCACGCTTTCCTCGGGCGCCGGGAAGGGGGCCGCCTCGCCGGGCGCTTCCCGCGGGGTTTCGACCGGCGGCTCGGGCGCTTCTTCCAGGAGTTCCGGCATGGCCGGCCGCGCCGGGGATTCTTCTATCGGAGCAAAGAAATCGTCCTCGTCGGCAGAATCTTCCGGCTTGCGGCGCGGCTTGCGCGCCCGGGCGGGAAGCTGCTCGTCCCCGGACTGCGGATCGACCATGTCCGGCATGCGTTCCCCTGCGGGCTTGATGCCGCCGAGCTTGTCCCGCCAGCGTTTCCAGGAAGGTTTGGGCATGGCGGCCAGCAGCAGTTTCAGGCCGAGGAAGAAGCCGCCTTCCTGCGCGGCGTCGGCGTTGCCGCCGCGGCGCGCGACGCGCTGGCGCACCTGCGCGCCCATGTGTTCGGTAAGGTTGAACCACGAGAAATTGAAGGTCAGCTGCAGGCCGACCAGCAGAACGAAGACCCAGAGGATGGCGGAGCCGCCGGGGCTGAGGTACAGGGCGGCGTTGTCATGCAGGGTGTTGCCCACCATGCCTCCGCCCGTCACGTCGCCGAGCGTGAGGTCCCAGGCGGCGCCGCCGACAAGCAGGCAGACGGTCAGCAGGAAGACGCCGCACCAGCGCCACCAGTGCATGGCGCAGGCCGGAGAGACATAGGCCGCCCCCAGCGCCGCGAAGATAAAGGGCCAGAGATAGGCGCCGATGCCGAAAACATCGTTGAGGAAGCCGGAGGCGTAGGCGCCGAACAGGCCCGCGTGATTGCGGATGTGCGCCTTGCCGCTGACGACATGGTTCAGACTCGGGTCCGCGGCGTCGAAGGTGACGAGACTGAGCATGAGCAGCAGTGCCCAGAAAAGCAGGAAAAGGCCGAAAAGTTCACGGGAGAATTTTCTGGCTTGCGTAGCGCTACCCTCATTCAGTTGTACGGAAAGAAAAGGAGGCGCCGGCCCGGAGGGCGCGACGCGGAAGCGGAGCCGGAACGGTCCGCGCGGAGAGCGCGCCCCGGCGGCCCGGGGCGCGAAGGGAGGCGAATTATTCGCGACCGAGATATTCCTTGGTGCGGGTGTCGACCTTGATGCGATCGCCGGTGTTGACGAAGATGGGCACCTGCACGACAAGGCCGGTTTCCAGGGTGGCGGGCTTGGTCACGTTGCTGACGGTGTCGCCCTTGGCGCCGGGTTCGGTGTCCGTCACTTCAAGCACGAGGCTCAGCGGAATGTCGATATCCAGCGGGTTGCCCTTGTAGAGCAGCACGCGGCACTGCTGGCCGTCCTTGAGAAACCCTTCCTTGCCGTCGGTGGTTTCCACGGAGATTTGCAGCTGCTCGTAGTTCGTCATGTCCATGAAGATCAGTTCGTCGTCCTGACGATACAGATACTGCATGTCGCGGCTTTCCATGTCGGGCTTGCCCACCTTTTCGCCGGAGCGGAAGGTGATGTCCTGCATGCGGCCGGTCAGGATGTTGCGCAGCTTGGTGCGCACCATGG
>CALUWU010000102.1 GCA_944324555.1 uncultured Desulfovibrio sp. | reverse complement strand
CGCCTCCGGCGGACGGAGCGCCGCAGCAGGCGCGGACATCGCCCGGCCCGAAGGGGCGGGAAGGTCCGCGCCGACGCCCCGCGCGGCGCGCGGCGGTCGGGGTACAGCCGGATTCAGGAGACGCCCGCCGCCTTCCCAGATAGCGGGGTGTACGGGGGATGCAAGGGGGCGTAGAGGGGGCGCGCCCCCTCTCGCCCCCTGCCCCCCGCCGGGCAGGCGACCTGCCGCCCGCTCCGGGCAACAGCCACAGGACCCGGCTTCCCCCCCCCACGGCACGCCACAAAAACAGCCCCCCCCCGCCGGGCAGCAGCCGCAGGACGCGGCATGCCCCTCAAAGGCACGCCGCAAAAAAACGTAACAACCGTAAAAAAGAAAATGATGATGCCGGGAAGAAGAATAATTTCAGTACAATTCGCGATCCTGCATGGAGTTCCACTCCTCGTAAAGCGCGGCCCCTTCCGGCAGGAAAAGACGCCGGATGGACAGATTCGGCAACTCGACCTCCCCGGCCGGAGACGGCGAACAATGAAACACACGCCCCACATCCTCAAGAAAGGCGGCGTCGTCAAACCCCGCCCGGGCCGTCATGGCGTAGTCGTTGCAGTAATAGAGAACGGAAACCCGCGCCCAGAGGATCGCCCCCAGACACATCACGCAGGGGAAACCCGTGGCGTAGAGCGTATAGCCCCGCAAGTCGAGCCGCCCCGCCCGCCGCAGCGCGACAACCTCGGCGTGCATGGTGCAGTCCCGCGTGCCCAGCACCTCGTTGTGGGCCGCGACCACAAGCTCCCCGGAGGGATCGGCAAGCGCCGCCCCGAACGGGCCGCCCCTGCGGGCGCGCATTCCCTCGAACGCCGCCTCGACGGCGCGCCGCATATGTTCCTCATGAATGTTCATGTTCAGACTCGCGGACATGCGACCTCCCTTCCTGTTCGTCGGACGTTCCGCGACCGCATCCCGGCCCGGAAATCCGGCTTCTGCCGCCGGTCTGCGGCGTTACCCTGATTTGCGTGCCGATCCGCTCCCGCAGCGCCGGCACATGCGAAATGACGCCGATCAGCTTGCCGTCCTGCCGCAGGCTCGCGAGCGCTTCCAGCGCCGTGTCGAGCGCGTCCTCGTCCAGCGTGCCGAAACCCTCGTCCAGAAAGAGGGAATCGACCCGGACGTTTCTCCCCGCCATGTGCGACAGCCCCAGCGCAAGCGACAGACTGACAAGAAAGCTCTCGCCGCCGGAAAGATTCTTTGTGGAACGGACTTCCCCCGCCTGGTAGGCGTCGATCACATTGAGTTCCAGCGGCTGCGTCGCGTCCGGCACAAGCAGATACCTGTCGGTCAGCTTCCGAAGCTGCCGGTTGGCGTGCCCCGTCACGATTTCAAACGTCAGCCCCTGCACGAAATTACGGTATTTTGTCCCTTCCGAAGAACCGATGAGATCGTGCAGCCTCTCCCACCTGCGGCACTCCTGCCGCCGGAGATCGATCGCCGCCTGACGCTCCCGCGCCCGATCCCTTGCGGCCGCATTCTCCCGCAGACTGTGCCGCAGGGCGGCAATCTCCTCGCGCAGCGCTCCCAGCCGCGCCTCCCGCGCCGTAATCAGGCTTCCCAGCTCCTCCGGCGACGCCTCGGTCAGACGCCGGGCCGTTTCCGCCGCCAGACGCCGCTCCCTGTCCTCGCGCCGCGCCTTCAGATCCGTCCGCCGCTCGTCCAGCGCCGCGGCGGCCGCCGCCAGCGCCGCGCGCCGTTCCGCAGGCAGCGCGGCGGCGACATAGTCCGCTTCGCTCGCAAGATTCGCCGACGCCAGCGCCGCGACAAAGGCCGCCTCCAGCCCTTGCAGCTCCGGCGCCCGCTGCCCGACGCGCCGCTCAAGCGTCGTCATGTCGGTCTTCGCGGCAATCCATTCCCGCTGCAAGGCCCCGTGCCGTTCCCGGGCCAGCCGCTCGGCTTCCTCCGCCGCGGCGACGGCCTGCTCCAGACGGCGTTCCTCCTCGTCGGGATTCCTGTCGCCGTACAGCGCCCGGCGCTCTTCGCCCGTCGCGGCCAGCTCCTTCCGCAACAGCCCGAGACGCTCGCGCTTCTCGGCAAGGGCGGCGGCCTGCGCCTCCGCCACGGCGTCCATCCGCCGCGCCTCGCTGTCGAGATCGGCAAGCCGCTTTTCGATCTCCGCCTTCCGCTGGACGTTCTCCTGCCATGCCTGCCGCCGTCCCCGCAGGGACGCGAGCAGCGAGGAAAGCTCCCTGTCCGGCAGGGACGCGACGCCCAGCGGCGCCAGCCTGGCCGCGACCGCCTCCCGCCGCGCGGCAAAATCGGCGCGAAGCCGCTTCAGACCGGCCGAGGCTTCGGCAAGCGAGCGCGACGCCGCCATTTTCTCGCCGGCCGCCGCTGATTCCAGCCGCTCGGCTTCCGCCAGACGCTCGCGCTCGCGCGCTTCCGCCGCTTCAAGCTCCTTGACGGCGCTTTCCTGCCGCTCGGCCCGGCCGATCAGATCCGTCAGGGCGGCGATCCGCCGTTCGGTCTCGTCCGGGACGGGAATATTTCCTTTCGCATACGGATGCGCCGTGGCGCCGCAGAGCGGACAGGGCCTGCCGTCCTCCAGACGCGCCCGATGCTCTTCCAGCTCCGCGATGCGCGCCAGAAAGGCCAGTTCGCGCAACAGGGATTCCTTTTCGGCGCGATACTCGCGCAGCAGACGATCCCCCAGCAGACGGCGCAGCGCCTCCCGCCCCTCGCCCAGGCGGCGCGACGCCGCCGCAAGCTCCCGCCTGCCGAGGCGCGTCAGCTTCCGGCGGGCCGCAAGATCGCGCGCCGCGGCGACCGCCGCCGTCGCGGCCGTCTCCCGCGCGGCCTCGCTCCGCCGGACGTCTTCCTCCCGGACAAGCAGATCGTCCAGCTGCGCCTCAACGCCCGCCAGACCGCCGACCAGCCATTCGTCGTCCACGTGTTCCTCAAGATAGACGCGCGCGCTGTCCAGAGCCGCGCCCGTCTCCTCGCGCCGTTTTCCCAGAGCGCGCCGGGCTTCCTTGTCGGCGGCAATCCGCGCCGCGTCCCGCTCGCAGGCCGCCGCCCCTTCCGCCGCGCCCCGTTCCAGATCGGCAAGCCTCTGATCCAGGGCGCGCGCCTTCAGCGCGAGAGGCGCGGCCGCCGTTCGCGCGTCTCTGGCGCGGACGGTCGCCCCCTGCGCCGCCGTCAGGCGTTCGGCGTGTTCCTTGCCGGAAATTTCCAGTTCCCGCAGCGTGTTCGCCATGACGTCCAGCGCCGCCGCGTCTTCGGCCTGCTGTCGGCGGACGGCCGCAAGCGCGGCGTGCGCGCCGTCGAGCGCGGCCGCGCGCGACGCCCGGTCGAGCCGCTCCCTGTCCGCCCCGAAGGCTTCCATGTCGCGTTGCAGCCGGGCCGCCTCCTCGTCCAGCGCGCCAAGCTCCTTCCGAAGCTCGCCAATGCCGGCAAGCCAGGAGGCCGCCTTTCCCATGCCGGCAAGCTCCGCCGCGACCGCCGCCTCCTCCTTTGCCCGCTCCGCCAGCGCGGCCGCGATCCCGGCCTCCTGTTCCGGCTCCAGAACCGCGATGCCCGCCGTTTCCGCCTGAAGCTGCCGCAGCGCCTCCCGCTCCTCGCGCAGACGCTCGTGCACGCGACAGGAAATGCGCGTATAGACGTCCGTTCCCGTTATCCGTTCAAGAATGGGGCTTCGCTCGCTCGGCGGCGCCTGAAGGAATACCGCGAAACCGCCCTGCGCCAGCATCATGGAACGGGTAAAGCGGTCGAAGTCCATGCCGGTGACGCGCTCCATGCGCTCGGCGACGTCCCGAAGGCCCGTTTCGAGGATTTCGCCGGAATCGGCGTCGGCCATTTCGTGCCGCGGCGCCTGCAATTCGCCGTCGGCCTTTCTGCGCGCCCGGCGCTGACTCCAGTGACAGCGGTACCGCCCGGAAGGCGTTTCAAAGACGGTTTCGGCAAAGCAGTCGCCCGTCCGGCGGGACATGATGTCGTTGCCGTTCTTGTTGACGCGGCTCAGACGCGGCGTCCGCCCGTACAGGGCCAGACAGACGGCGTCGAGAATCGTCGTCTTTCCCGCGCCGGTAGGGCCGGTAATGGCAAAGATGCCGTCGGAAACAAAGGCCGGATGCGTCAGATCGATACGCCATTCGCCCGCCAGCGAATTCAGATTGCGGAAACGAATTTCAAGGATTCTCATGGCGGCGCCCCCTATTCCGCCCGGACGTCGTCCTCGCGAAGCGACAGCACCGCTTCCCGGTAGGTTTCGACAAGCTCCGGCCGCAGTTCCTCGGAAACCTCGTGCGCGGCAAGACAGCGTTCAAAAACTTCAAACACGTCCAGATCGTCGAGCGATTCCTCCGTACCGGCCCGCTCCAGCACGCGCTCCATGATGCGGTTGTTCCGTATCCGCAGGAGTTCCACGCCGCTGCCGGCAAGCAGTTCTTCCAGTTCCTCGCGCAGGTTGCCGACAGGGTCCGCGCCCTCGTAGACAACTTCGAGCAGGCAGCCCGGCGTCCCTTCGGGCGCGTTCGCGTCCGCCAGTTCGCGCAGGCGGCGCCCGATGGTTTCCCTGTCGCCCCGGACGCGCGCAAGCTTGCGGAATGTCGGCGTTTCCAGTTCCCGGACGCAGGCCTCCCGCCCCCTGAAATCGATCAGGCAGACGCCTTTCCGCTGTCCGGCCTCCCCGAAGCCCAGAGGCAGGGGCGAGCCGCTGTAGCGCATGGTTTCGACGCCGCCCACCGTCTGCGGAACATGCAGATGCCCGAGCGCCAGATAATCGAAGCAGGAGGGAAAGACGCCCGCCGCCACATGCGCCAGCGAGCCCACATAGAGTTCGCGCACGCCGTCGCCGTCGACGGTCCTGCCCCCGGCGGTGAACAGATGCCCCATGCCCACGACGGGAATGGACGCGCCCAGTCTTTCGCGCCGCCGTTCGGCTTCGGCGCCCGCGGCGGCATAATGCGCGCGGATGCCTTCGAGCAGTTTTCGTTCCTTGTCGTCCACGCTCTCGCCCGCCTCCGCCGAGCGGATATCCCTGTCGCGCAGGCAGGGGACGGCGCAGACGATCAGTTCCGGCTCGCCCCGGGCGTCGCAAAGCGTCAGGACTTCGTCCTCCGGCGAAGCGCCGCCGCCGATGACGTGGATGTTCAGGCTTCGGAGCAGCTCTCCGGGAGCGGTCAGGAAGGAGGGGGAGTCGTGGTTGCCGGCAATGACGACCACATGGCGGCAGGAAGAGGCGGCCGTCCGGCAGAGGAAGCGGTAATAGAGTTCCTGCGCGCGGTTGCCCGGCGTGCCGGTATCGAAGACGTCGCCCGCAAGCAGCAGCGCGTCCACCTCGTTTTGTTCCATTGTCGCCGACAGCCAGGAAAGAAAGGCTTCGAATTCGTCGTAACGCTTTCTGCCGTACAGCGTCCGCCCGAGGTGCCAGTCGGACGTATGAAGCAGCCGCAGCCGCGGCGTTTCAGGATGCATCGGAGAGTCTCCTTCGGGCGGTTCGGCGGCGGGGGCGACGGGGCGCGCGTTTTCCGCCGGGACAACGGGACAACGGGGCGACGGGGCGACGGGGCGACGGGGCGACGGGGCGACGGGGCGACGGGGCGACGGGGCGACGGGGCGACGGGGCGACGGGGCGACGGGGCGCGCGCCGGGGGGAAGGG
>CALUWU010000101.1 GCA_944324555.1 uncultured Desulfovibrio sp. | reverse complement strand
TTTTTCTTCTCGTCTTCGAGGGCTTTGCCTTCCAGCAAGCAGCAGACCAGGCCCTTACCGCCATGAGGGGGAACCAGTTTGGACATTGCGCAATCCTCCATGTTGTTGTTGAGCAAACACCAGCGGCGGACGCCGCCGCGTTAATGTCTGGACACATCTTGTGAATAATCTAACAAAAAGTCAACCACCCTCTCAAAAAAATTTGCGTATTTCTGTACGGAAATTATTGTAGTCAGCTAATATTATTGTCAAATAAAAAAATTTGGATTTACGCCCGCCTTCCGGCCGCCGCGGCCGCCCCGGTCTCTCTTGCTTTTGAAGGGAAAACCCCTATTCTTAAATTTATGCCCTGAAACGGGCTTTCGGCAAGGCGTTCAGCCGCGGCGCCCCGCGCCGCTCCCCCTTCTCCCGGCCCCGCCGGACACTACTCCCCCCAAAAGGAGCATCACCATGACAAGTCAACTCAAAACAATGATGCTGCTGGCCCTTCTTTCGGCCATCATCATTATCCTCGGCGGTCTTGCGGGCGGCCGCTCCGGCGTCATCATCGCCTTCGGCCTCGCGCTCGTCATGAACCTGGGCAGCTACTGGTTCTCCGACAAGATCGTCCTGAGCATGTACAGCGCCCGCGAACTCTCCCCCGAAGAAGCCCCCTACCTCCACCAGATTGTGGAGGAACTCGCCGCCCGCGCGGGCATTCCCAAGCCCCGCGTCTGCATCGTGCCCGAAGAAGCCCCCAACGCCTTCGCCACCGGACGCAACCCCGACAACGCCGTGGTCGCCGTCACGGACGGCATCATGCGCCTGCTGAGCCCCCAGGAGCTGCGCGGCGTCATCGCCCACGAAATCGGTCATATCGTCAACAGGGATATCCTTATTCAGACCATCGCGGGCGTCATGGCCTCCGCCATCGTCACCCTCGCCAATATTCTCCAGTTCGGCGCAATCTTCGGCGGCAACCGCGAAGGCAACAGCAACCCCATCGCGGCCCTTGCTCTGGCCATCCTCGCCCCCATTGCCGCCACGCTCATACAAATGGCTATTTCCCGCTCGCGCGAATACCTTGCCGACGACACCGGCGCCGCGCTCTGCGGGCAGCCCCTCGCCCTCGCCGGAGCCCTCCATCGTCTGGGGCAGGTCAGCGGACAGATCCCCATGCAGCAGGGAAATCCCAGCACCGAACAAATGTTCATCGTAACCCCCCTCTTCGGCAACGGCGGCATGGCGCGGCTGTTCAGCACCCATCCTCCGCTGGAAGAACGTATTGCGCGCCTCCAGGATATGGCCCGGCGCGGCTAATCCCCCCAAAGGAGTTTCCCATGCGTTACCCCCTGCGCCCTCTACTTCTTCCCCTGCTGCTCGCCTGCCTGCTCGCCGGTTGCGCGACCAGCAAGTCGCCCTCCGCGCCCGCGACCGCCGCTCCCTGCGAAACCGCCTATACCTTCGCCCCCGGCAACTATATCATTGATATTGCCAGCGGCGCGGAAGTCGTCCTTGATCCGCTCATGCACGACTTCCCCCTCTTCTGCACGCCGGAACAGGCCCAGAACGCCCTTGAACTGGCGCTCGCCAACGGCAATCTCCCGGACGGGGACTGGCGCATCTACCGCCTCGGCGGCGACTTTGAAGACCTCGCCGCCGCTTCAGGGCGCGGCTACATGCTCAAGCGCATGGCGCCCCTCGCCGACTGGGTAACCGTCAAGAAATAACGCCGGCGCAAGCGCTCAGGCGGGCTCATCCGCCAGCGCCGCGCAGTCTCTCACGCACGGCCCACGCGCCGCAAGGGCGCAGAAAAAATCTTCGGAGGCAAATCTCCAGCAATCAGAAACGGCCCGCCGGACAACCGGCGGGCCGTTTCTGTCGTCGAGCCCCCCTTCCTGTTCCATCCGCGTTCTGAAGACACATATGGCACACGATATGCATTTATTCAGAAAACGGTAAAAATTACCCTGTCACAGGGCAATCGCGGAGGGAACATGCGAATTTCCAACGATTTTTTCGCCGTGCAGATGTCCGACTCGCGCCTGGACTCGCGGCAGCGGGAAAAAGGCGGCGCATTCGCCATTCAAGATACGGTGTCCATATCTCAGGAAGCCGCCTCCATGGCCAAAACAAGCCTTCAGGCGTCCCTGGGAATCACCCCTGAAGCAGAAATCGTCCCTCCCATGAGCCAGGTGCACGCGGATTTCATGACCTACACGCATTCCGGCCCAAAGGGCAAGGCTGAATGGAGCACGCTTGATGTGAGCGGCATGTCTCTGGATCAGCTCAACACCCGGCTCGACTCCATCACGGAGCAGATTGCAAGTTTGCGCGAAGAGCTCTCCATCCTGCAGGGTCTCGGGCAGGAAGCCGCCGATGAAGAAAAAGATGCCGGCAGCGAAATCAAGCAGCAGATAAAGCAGTTGCAAAACGATATGGAAAAAATCCTCGAACGGATCAGAAGTCTGAGCATTAACGCGTAGGTTGGGGTGAGTTGGGGGAAGGGAACCCCCTTCGCAGCCGTCTCCCGATAGAGGCGACTGTTTCTGTTTGGAGTATTGGGGGAAGGGAAACCCCTCCGCTCGCGCGGGAGGTGTTTCCCTTCCCCCAAGCCCCCATCCCTTCCCCAGCGCGCTTTTTTCAGGACGTTCCGGCAGCGCGGCAACGCGCAGGCCTTCCCCTCCGCAGCCGTCTCCCGGAAGGGCAGACAAAAAACGTCGTGCATATCCAGCAAACAGAAACGGCCCGCCGCCCGGCCCAAAGCGAGCGGAAAAACCGCGCTTTTTCCGCGAAACGAAGGCCGTATGGTTTGAACCGCAACGCGTTTCAAACTGAAAATGCTCTAATCGGCGGGCCGTTTTGAGTTCTGGCAAAAAACGGGAAAGAGCAGGCAGCGGCAGCAAAACAGCTTCCCCCCCACAAGACAGTTACGGCTTACCGGGGGACGGCAGACACAGGGAAAGCGACGGCGGCTCCGCGTCGTTTCATTTACCTGATAAGCGCGTTTTGGGGATGGAGGGGGGAGTCTGAGGGGGGGGAGGAAACACCTTTTACGCGCAAGCTAAAAGTGGTTTCCTCCCCCCTCAGTTGCACACCCCAACAGGGCGCGCCCACAAAAGCCCGAGAAAGGCCGCGCTACGGCCTGCCGGGGGACGGCGGCACGAGGAAAGCGACGGCGGCTCCGCGCTGCTTCATTTGCCTGAATAAAGCGCGTTTGGGAAGGGATGGGGGGAGTTTGAGGGGGGAAGGGGAACCCTTT
>CALUWU010000100.1 GCA_944324555.1 uncultured Desulfovibrio sp. | reverse complement strand
TCACCGCGACCAAGGGCGTGGTAGAGACCTGACGCTTTCTCTGCAAATTGCCACCACGTTTCCCGTCTTTGCTTTCTTTTACAGTGCAGTCTTTCAGGAAAAACCCGTTCCTTGACTTGTTCAAAAGGTTTTGGATAGCCAAAAGCTACAGACTCGTCCCAGTCCCAGAAATTGATGACCCAGCGGGACGGCGCCTGTTCCGGACTGGACGTCAGATCCTCGCCGTTGAGGTAAGGAAAGAGCACAGCGGCATTGCGCCCGTCTTCGGCGATCCACTGCCGGGCCTGGTCTTCCTCGGTGAGAAAGCCCGTGCCCAGTATGATGGACCCCTGAAAGCTGATCCCCGCATTTTCCCTGAGGGGCCGCGCCTCCCAGTCCTCTTCCCCGGCCTTGAGAAAGGAAGAAATGGTGTTTACGGGTGCGCCGTTCAGCAAAATGGGGCCGTCATAGGGCCGCGCGCCGGGCCTGCGGATGACGACCTGACTGGTGCAGACCGTGGCATTGCCTTCCCACGGCATATCCGGCCAGGCCGCGCGGATGCGGCAGCCCGCCCGCTCCAGGGGCAGCAGGCCCGCCTCGCGGGTGTCGCCCTGGGCAAGGGTATTGGTGGCGATAAGGCCGAAGTCGCCGCCGGCCCGCGTCAACTGCGCGGCGCGGCGGAAGAAATAGGCGACGAGATCGGCCTGCCCGCGTTGGCCGCCGGCCAGCACCTCCACCAGATATTCCCGGTAGGCATTGCCCAGCGCCTCCCTCATGCGCTGGCTGCCCAGAAAGGGCGGATTGCCCACCAGGGCGTCGAAGCCGGGATTTTCCCGCTCAAAGACTTCGGGGAATTCCAGCGCCCAGTGCAGGGGATGGGTCAGGCCGGGGTTGGCGTCGGCGGCCTTTCCCGTCGTGGCCGTGCCGCCGCCCCGCAGGAGCGCCCGCCGTTCCTCCTCCAGCCAGCGGGCAAGGGCGTCGGCATCATGGCAAAAGGCGGGATGCAGCAGCTTGTCCACCAGCTGATAGCGCGCGCTCTCCTCCAGCTTGCCCCGCGCCCGCAAGGCGGCCAGGATCAGGGCGTCGGCCCGCAGGCGCAGCCGGGCCACGTGCGTCTCGGCCTCGGCCAGACAGGCGGCCTTGCGTTCCACATTGAGCGGCGTATCCGAAGGCAGGCGTTCCAGCGCGTCGCGGGCCTCGCGCGCGGCGCGCACGGCCTCCCGCATGTCCGTGGAGCCGAAGACGAGCGCCCCCTTTTCCGGCGTGAGGGAAAAATCCTCCAACTGTTGCGCGCTCACGATGCCGAGCAGGGCATCCCCGCAGCGCAGGGCGTGATCCAGAAAGGTAAAGGGGCGCTCCTTTTGCAGGGTGATCAGCCAGAGGGAGAGCTTGGCCATCTCCACGGCAAGGGGGTTGTTGTCCACGCCGTAGAGGCAGCGGTCCGCCACCATGCGCCGGGCCAGCGCCGCGCGTTCCTCGGCGTCCTCAGGCAGGGGGCTTGCGGGCGGCGTGTGGTTCCAGGCTTCCAGCAGGCGTTCCGCCAGATAGCGGCAGGCCTGCACCAGAAAGGCCCCGGAGCCCATGCTCATGTCGCAGACTTTCAGGGAGAGCAGCGCATCGGGCGAGCGCAGCCGCCACTGCCCGCGCGGCATCCCTTCCGCCGGGCCGTCGTAGACGTGCGGTTCCAGCGTGGCGGCCACGATCAGCTCCGTGAGGGGGCGCGGCGTATAATGCGTCCCGGTATCCCTGCGCTGGCTGCCGGCCGTCACATACAGGCCCCCGGCGGGGATGACCACGGGCATGTCGAAGCTGTCCCGGCGCAGCAGGCCGACAAAGGGCAGTATGCGTGCGGTCAGGGCGGCGTCGCCGTCGCAGGCCAGATGCAGGCGGGCGCGCTGCCGTTCGGCCTCGGCCCGCGTCTCGTCCGCCGCCAGCAGGCTGGCCTGCCTTCCGCCGCGGCCGCGAGGGGCATCCCCGCGCAAGCGTTTTTGCAGTGCGCCCTTCTGGCTGTGCGTCAGGTCGGCCAGACGCCGCAGCAGGGCGTCCTCCCCCTGCCGCATGAGCGTTTCGGCTTCCGTCAGCGAAAGGAACGGCTCCTCCCGCTGCCCGGCCGCCAGACCCAGCAGCACGTCGTCCGCCCGCGTGGCCGTGCGGTCCAGCAGGCCTTCGTACACGTGCCCGATCTGTTCCACGCCCAGCGCGCGAAAGGACAGGCGCACGGCTTCATCCCGCCCCGTCGTGCGGCGGTCCCGCAGGAATTGCAGGGACTCCAGCATGTGCAGGATCACGCGATTGTCCACGGGCAGGGGACGGGCGGGCGCGTCCCGCCAGCAACTGCCGTGCGGGCGGCCTTCCAGAAAGGGGTAGACATCGGGATCAAAGAGCGATCCGCCATAGGCGGGCAGGAGCAGCGCCTCATGCCGGATGCCGCCGAACACGGCCCGGAACAGGGAGAGCAGACGCACCCACGCGTCATGCCGGTAGCCGAGAATTTCCTCGCCGTGCCTGTCGGCCTGTTCCCGCAGGCTTTCGCACAGCGTCGACACGGCATAGGCCTCATCATAGGCGGGGTCTCCCAGCCGCAGCAGTCCCCTTTCTTCGGCGGACAGCAGAAAGACCAGACGCATCATGACGGTCAACGCCGCCTCGTAGAGCAGCCGGGGGGAGAAATCTTGCAGCAGGGGCGTTTCCATCTGCCTGTCCAGCCGGTCCACTGCCCGCAGAAATTCGGTTATGGCGCTGCGAACCTGCACGCCCAGCTTTTCGGTAACATCCTGCTGTGCGTTTGCGCTCTGCTCCATGAGGCGCGGCAGGGTGACATCCTCCGCCAGCGAAAAGAAGCGGCGCATATGCAGCAGGGTCACAAAGGAACGCAGGGTTATGCGCTCCTCAAGCCAGAAGCGCGCATACCAGGATATAAGGGAAGAGGTCCTGTTCTGGCGGGCATAGACAAGCATGAACTGTTCGCCGTCGCTCACAAGCCCCAGCGGCACGCCGGAGGCCCGGCACAGTTCCGTCATGCGCCGGGCCGGACTCCAGGAACAGGCCTGTTCCGGCTGCGGCGTTTCCAGCGGCTGGCCCGGCGTGACGCAGATCAGCATGACCGGCTGCCGCGCTTCTTCCGGGGCCTGCATGACCGGGGCATCCAGCTCCAGCACGTCGTCCGGCGCGCCTGCCGCCGGCGGCAGCAGAAGCAGGTCCGGGCGCAGCTCCACGCCCATTTCCGGCAGACGCAGACACGGGGCATCCGGCTGCGTATCGGCCTCCGCCAGCACTCCGGCGTCATATTCCAGCAGCTCCGACAGAACAAAGCGCACAAATGCCCGGCAGGCTTCGGGGCTGCGGCAACCGGCATCCCGCGCGGCAAGCGCGGCCCGCAGACGCCCCGCCGCCGTCGGCTCCAGCGGGTCCAGTCCGTCCGGCAGACGCTCCAGCAGCACCGGCAAGGTCAGAAAGGGGCCGGAAACATCCAGCAGCGACAGCCATTCCAGATGCTCGTTCAGAGATGACACCGCCATATATGCAAATCCTCTATGTGTGTTCTTCTTCTTTTTTTGGGGGGGAAGGGAAACCCCTCAGCCAGCGCGAGAGAGCCCAGCCTTTCCTGCGGAAAGGCGTTCCCGTAGTTCTTCCCCCCGGGCCCCCCATCCCTGCCCCAGCGCGCTTTATTCAAAATATTGCGGCGCTGTGCGGCCGCCTTGTTGTTGCCTTTTCAAGTATGAAACGCTCTGAAACGCTTCTGGCTCGGGACACATCAGCTGTTTCCCCAGCATACAAAAATAAATATTACTGCATGTTATGAAAACGCCCATCTTTACCTGCCTGTATAGTATGTGCGGGTTTTGGGGAAGATGGGGGAGTTTGAGGGGGAAGAAACACCTTTTTGCCGCAAGCAAAAGGGGTTTCTTCCCCCTCAACAAAAAAACAATAACTCTTGAACCTAATACATACCGGCCCGTGCGAGGGAGGCGGGGACGAACCAGAGGACGGCCAGCGGGAACAGGGTTTGCCGGGGGGTGGCGTAACGCGCCCGCAGATGCCGGCATTCCTCTTCCTTTTCTCCGGGAATGCGGCGCAGACGGTCTTTCAGTACCGAAATATCGGCCTGAAAGGCGTCGCGCTCTTCACTGTCAAAGAGGGAAAGCTGCTGCGGCTCCCGCATGGCGTCCAGCTGGGCGCGAATGGCGGCGTCCAGCTCGTTCATGATGGCCTCGAAGCGGGCGACCTCCTCTTGCGCCCGGCGTTCCATGCGGCTTTCCAGCGTTTTCAGACGTTCGTCGCAACGGGCTTGCAGGGCCTGATAGAGCGCGGGGGCGATGCGCGGCCAGAGGTTGTCGCGCAGGCGGTCTTCCAGCTCTTCACGGCGCGGCATGGGAGGCTGCTGCATGGCGGCTGTCCAGAAGGTTTCCAGCTCCTGAACGCCCATGCGGGAAAAACGCCCCTTGCGAATGCGTCCGCCTGCCAAGATCATTTCCTCAAAAATCCGCTGACTGGTACTGCCAACGACAATGATGCGACCGAAGGCCGCCACGACGGGATCGGTCAGAAAGGACGAGGGCACGATATGGCAGGCAACGCGATGCAGGCGACAATCCTGATCGGAGGCCCAGAGCTGCGCCCGCAGAAGGCGGAGACTCATGCGTACCAGCCGGTGGTTGAGATGGGCCAGCACAACGTCATCCCTGTTGGCGGCATCATCGCCGCTAAAGACGACGGGGCGCGGCGCGCCGGTGTAGGGATGGGCATTGCCTTCAAGACAGCGCGCCCATGCGCCGCTGAAGGGAGGGAGCCGGAAGGCATGCCCTTCGGGGATACCCTCGACCTGTACGGGTTCCAGCGGCGGCTGCTGCGCCAGCCGCAGGGCCACGTCCACGGTATGACGCGCATGGTCGGGCGTCAGCAGGAGCTTCTGCCGCGTGTCTTCCATCTTGGCGCGGACATCTTCGAGAATGCGGCGCAGGTCCCGATCCAGTTGCAGACAACGACGGGCGGAACGCGCTTCGGCCTCGGCGCGCGCCGTATCAAGAAAGCGGGGGGCGGAGCCGTCGGCAAGCATGGCCCTTTCCACCTGCGCGGCAATGACGGGGCCGACCTTGCCGAGATCCTGCCGTATGGTTTCGACCTTGCGCACCACGCGATGGAGAAATTCGAGATCGGCGCGCAGGACGTCGCCCTCTGCCGCGGAAACATCAAAACCGGCGGCCACAAAATGAAAGATATCCACTGTCGGCGCGTGCTGTCCGTGGCGGTCAACGCGGCCGTTGCGCTGTTCCAGCCGGCTGGGGTTCCACGGAATCTCGTAATGCAGCAGCCGGGAACAATGATTTTGCAAATTGATGCCTTCCGAAGCGGCGTCCGTTCCCAGCAGGATACGCACGGGCGAAACGGACGGCGCGGCCTGAAAGGCGGCCTTGGCCAGTTCCCTGTCCTGCGGCGAAACAAGACCGTTCAGACAGATCAGCTTGTCGCCGCCAAGACCGGCCCGCGTTATCAGATCGGCAAGGTAGTGCTGCGTATCCAGATATTCGGTAAAGATGACAACGCGCGTTTCCGTCCAGACGCCATCCGGGCAGAGGGTTTCCCGCAGCCAGTCCAGCAGCCGCGCGGCCTTGGCGTCTTTCTGTCTGGCGGGGCCGTCGGCCCAGCGTTGCAGGGCGCGCAGCACCTTTTCTTCTTCGGCATCGGGGGCCGACAGGCAGGCGCCGGATTGCGTCAGGGCGTCTTCCACGGCCTCTTCCGCCTCCGAATCCGTCAGGTCCTCAAGGTCCGGCAGGGAGAGCTGCATGGCGGGCATGGGCCGGGCGTGGCGCCCGCGGCTTTCCACATGCCGCGCAAGCGTTTTCGCAAAGGCCTGCGGCGATGAAAACAGACGTTTTTTCAGCAGCTTGAGAACAAATTGCAGAGCCGTTTGCGACGTTTTGCCGCCGCTGTTCAGACGCGACGCGCATAATCTGGCATAGCGTTGCAGCAGAACATGCCCTTCGCATTCTTCGGGGCTGTAGTCCACTTCCAGCGAATGGATTTCCCGACGGGGAAAACGGGGGGAGCCGTCAAAGTTGACTATTTCGCTTTTCATGCGCCGGATCAGCACCTGCCCGAGAGCTTCGGGAGAGGGCTGCACGCCGCGTATGAAACGCTGATTGTCGAGAATTTCCAGCAGGGCGGAGAAGCTTTCCCGGTAACCGTTGTGCGGGGTTGCCGTCAGAAAGATACGGTGTTCGAAGTGGCGCGCCATATGCCGGATGATGCGCGTCCGCTGCGAGGGCTTGACGTAATGCAGGGAACCGGCGGGCGCGATGTTGTGCGCTTCGTCCACAATCAGCAGATCGTAACGGCGCGGCCAGCTGCTTTCACCGTCGGGCGGCAGGGTTTCGCAGAACTGCTGAAAGACGCGATCCTGCTTGAGGTAGTCGATGGAGGCGATCAGGCGGGGAAAGTGCGTCCAGGGATTGACATGGATGCCGCGCTGCCGCCGCAGACGGGAAACGGCCTCGCTGTTGATGATGCGAAACTCAAGCCCGAACTTGTCGCGCATTTCGTCCCGCCACTGGAATTGCAGAGCCGCGGGGCAGACAATGAGCACGGACGAGACCCGATTGCGGAGTATCAGTTCCTGCATGGTCAGCCCTGCTTCAATGGTCTTGCCAAGGCCGACGTCGTCGGCCAGCAGCAGATTGACGCGCGGCATGGTCAGGGCGCGGGCCACGGGCTCCAGCTGGTAGTCTTCCGGTTCCACGCCGCTGCGGAACGGGGCCTGCATGGAGGTCTGATCCATCTGCGAAATGACGCCCCAGCGCACGGCATGAAGGAAGGCTTCCAGATCGCGCGGATCGTCGCAGTGCCGCATGGCGGGCAGGGACGAGGCTTCCCGCGCTTCCGCGCCGGGCTCCAGTTCCCAGATGACGTTCAGGCGCTCGTCAAGGGCGTCTTCGTCAAGGCAGGACAGGCTGACGAGGTGCTGCCCGGCCCGGGGACTTTCCGGCAGCGCCTGCAGGGCGCATTCTTCCACAAGATAGGGTCTGCCGCGTACCACTACGGTCTGTCCGACTTCCGGTGCTGTCGCCATGAGCTGTCCTTTGTTTTTGGGCTGCGGTATCTGGCAAAAAACAGACTTGTTCAAGCATACCGCAAAAGCCCGGAAGTTGCCAGCAGGGAAAGGAGCCAGCCGGAAAAAGCCTTGAAAAAACGGGCAATTTCGTCTCGCGACGCATGGAGACTTTCGCGAAGCGTCCGACGAGATTCAGGAACGTAATGCATCCAGCGCGCCATGCGTTGAAAGCGTTGTTCATAAGCACGTTCAACACCGGGACAAGACCGGCGTCGCTGCGAATGGTTTTCCTATGCGACTTCGCTTCACCGGCAATTCTTCTGGCTGCCTTGTTTTCATTATCTTGTGTTCAAAGCTCTATGCTTGATATACCATTTCGTTAAATATATTTCACTTGCAGTCTGTACAAGATGCCTGTAACAATGCGATCGAAAATTCCGTGCATCCACGGAAAAAATCAAGAACTGCACGGAGCGACTTCCCAAAACGGATATCAGGAAGCAGCCTCCGCTTAGAACTATCCGCGCCGTACATCAAGGAGATCGATCATGTATCCCATACGTCGCAAAGACAGAATCCTGAACGATACCGACGCCAGAGCGCTTCTTGAACGAGGCGAATACGGCTTTCTTGCAACCGTCGGAGAAGACGGTCTGCCCTACGGCGTTCCTCTTTCGTATGTTCTTCTAAACGACAAGATCTACATTCACAGCGCGATGGACGGCAGGAAGCTGAACAATATCCGATTTTGCAATCATGTTTCCCTTACCGTTGTCGGCGATACGAAACCCGTCTACGCCAAAAACTTCACCACACTGTACGAGAGCGTCATGGTCTTTGGCGTCATGCGCGAAGTGACGGACGCGGACGAGAAATTTCAAGCCCTGTACGCGCTGGCGGCCAAGTATCTTCCAGATCATCTGGACAAGGCGGAAACGGAGATTCGCGCTTCCTTCTCTCGCACCGCCGTGTACTGCCTGCGTATCGAACAGATGACGGGCAAGGCAAAACGCCCCCGGGTCAGCTGAAGCCGGCGCGCCGTGTCTGACGGACAAAGATGGATACTTTTTGCAACTGCAAAAAATAAAATATCACTACATGTTATAAAAAATGCCCATCTTTACTTGTCAGTACATTATGCGCGGGTTTTGGGGAAGATGGGGGAGTTTGAGGGGGATCCATGGGAACGCCTTTCCTCGCTTCGCTACGGAAAGACTGGACCCTTTTTGCCGCGAGCAGCGACCCGACGGGCGGTCGCAGGCCATGCCCGTAAGGCGCCCTGGCGCCTTACGGGCATCGACAGCAGAGCAAAAGGGGGTTCTTCCCCCTCAAAAAAGCGTAATGCGTCCTGCCCCTAGACCAATTTCAGTTTGAAACGCTGTGCGTTCCAAACCATACGGCCTGTCGTTTCGCGGAAAAAGCGCGGTTTTTCCGCTCACTTTTGGCCGGGCGGCGCTGTCCCGCCGCCTCGCGTTTCACCTTTTTCAAAGGTGAAACGCCCTAGACCATTGCCGAAAACAGAAAGACGGCGTGCATGGCGGCAACAAGAACCACAAAAGCCCGTTCCGCCCCGCCCGAAAGCCCCTTTCCAGCCCAGCTCATGCCAAGACCTCCGTGCGGGCAGGCGGCGAGGCAATCCCGGCACAGCGTACACGAAAGCCCCGGTCCTCCCGCCTTGAGATCCGCCGGGCGCAGCGCCCCATGCCGGCAAACCCGCAGGCATTTCCCGCACCGCACGCAGGCTTCCGTCCGGCGAATGCGCCAGAAGGAAAGCCTGCCAAGCAGGCAGGCCAGTAGGCCCAGCGGACAGACAAGGGTACAGTACGCGGCAAAGCCCTGTTTCCGGCTGACAGCCAGCAGGGGAACCAGCGCCAGACCAAGCGCAAGACCTCCCGCCACGGCAAAGGCCGCCGGCGCGTTGCAGAGGCGCAACAGAAGCGCTCCCACACAGACCAGCAGCAGGACGACCGCCCTCCAGCGCAGGGGATGGCGAAGAGACGTTCCGGCTCGTGACGACGGCAGCGAATCCAGCCCCCCCAGATAACACAGATGGCTGCACCATGCGGAACCAACAAGCAGGACGGATGCCAGAAAAAGAAACAACATGAAGCCAGCGGCGCCACGATAGATCGCGCCGCCGACAAGGACGCCCGGAACCGGGATATGCGGTTCTCCGGTCATGTAGAAAATGGAGCAGCCAAGAGCCGCCAGCGCAAACTGTCCGAAAAAGACCAGAGAAAACAGCCGCCAGATACGGAGCCGGATACGAGGCGCCCGGCGACGGTCCAGAAGCAGTCCGCAAACAAGCGCTCCCCATATGCCGGCGCAGGCAACCTGAAAGATGCCGAATCCAGGCGCAAGCCTTTCAGCCAGAAACAGCTCCGGCGACAGGAACAGCGGCGCAAGTAAAATGACCGCGACCAGAATGAAAGTCAGCGCCTGTTCCGCGGCATGCTCCCCCGCCTTCCGAAACCATGCGCGGCCGGGCCTCTCCCAGACAAGCAGGGCCGTCAGCTGGGAAAAGGCCGCCGCCGTCAACAGAATGCAGGCAAGACGGAGCCACGGCTCGCCCATCAGCAGGCGAAGCTGTACAAGCCTCCCCGCCGTCACAAACCATTCCGCAGCCAGCAGAAAGAGAAGCAGAACGGTCACGGGGCGCGCCCATGCCGCCCGCCCGAGACTCAGTCCGCTCCAGACCAGACAGCATATGGCCATACCGGCCTGACCGGCACGCCAGAGATGGGCCGCGCCCAGAAAGAAGGACGCAAGCACGCACAAGGGAACCAGCCTTTCCGACCAGCCCGCTGATACATCTTCCGAAGAATGCCGCAGCATTTCTCCCCCCAGTTCAGGGTCTGTTAGGCGGCGCCGCGCCGCCCGGCCAAAAGTGAGTGGAAAAACCGCACTTTTTCAGAGGCGCACGGGCGGCGGGAGGGCGCCAGTTCGTTTTCCTCTCCGCACGAACCAGAGAACCGCCCTCCCGCCCAGCTTCTCAAGCAGGGACAGCAGGCCCGACAAGCCAAGCAGCAGCAACGCGCCCGAGAGGCACGGAACCAGCACATAGAGAAAACCCAGCTGACGAATGCTCTCCCCGCCCGTAACGGCAATAAGCGCCGTAGCGCCGCCCGGCGGATGCAGGGTTCCGGTAGCGATCATGAGCAGGATGGACGTTCCTACGGCAAGCCCGGAAGCCAGCCAGGGCGTATCGCCCAGCAGGGCGGCGCAAACCACCCCCGCCAGCGCGGAAAGCGCATGCCCGCCGAGAACATTGCGGGCCCTGGCCAGAGGACTTGACGGAACCCCGAATACCAGAACGGCGGACGCGCCAAACGAGCCGATAAGCAGCGGCAGACCGACCGGGCTGCCGATATGGCGGTCAAGCAGCGCAATGGCCGCCAGAGCCAGACTGCTTCCGACCCAGACTCTGAGCAGGCATCCCATATCCGCAGCCCGACAACCGGGGAAAAGATATTTCAGACTCTCCGTGATTCGCATGGCGCATCCTCCTTGTTCAGCCTGAAACCTACGCCGGAGAAGCCATGCCTGCCGTGATGCGGCTCACAAAAGCAGCCGGAACCGCGCGCCATGCGCCGGGGATCGGCAAGAAACGCATCCCGGCGTCCACCGCTTTCGAGGGAATTGCGCCATGCCGCTTTGCGGAAAATCAAATCACATATAAACGCCTCTCCCACTGCTCGTGAAAACACGCTTCTATGATGCCGTTCCGATGCGTCGCGCGCCGCCCGCATGGGGAGCGGAAAGGAAAAGGCCCTCTGGAATCCAGAAGGCCTTTCAGCGGGGAGGCGACGCGGAGCGAACGCAAAACGCTCCAGGTTCAGGGCTCATTATCAAGAACTGTCTCTTCGTACGGAATAAGCAGCGACCCGACAGGCGGCCGCAGGCCGTGCCCGTAAGGCGCCCTGGCGCCTTACGGGCATCGACAGCAGAGCAAAAGGGGTTTCTTCCCCCTCAAAAAAGCGTAATGCGTCCTGAACCTAAAATTAACCGGCCGTAAGGCCTCCATCCACAAGATAAAGCCCGCCGGTCATGAAGCTCGCGGCGTCGGAAGCGAGAAAATACGCGAGTTCCGCCACTTCGGGGGCTTCTCCCACCCTGCCCAGAGGGTACAGCGCCGCTTCGGCCTTCCAGTAGGCGTCCGCGTCGCCTCCGTGCGTGATGTCGGCGAATCTTTGAAACAGCGTTTCCGTGAGAGGCGTGCGAATGGTTCCCGCGCACACGGCGTTCACGCGAATGCCTTTCGGCCCCAGATCAATGGCCATGCTTCTGGTAATCTGCCCCAGAGCGCCCTTGGTAAGGCCATAGGCGAAGCTGTTCGCCTTTCCCACATAGCACTGGTCGGAAGCATTAATGACCACCGAACCGCCTCCGCGGCGCAGCAGAAAAGGCACTGTCGCGCGAAGCGTATGCACCGTTCCCTTGATGTTGGTATCAATCATCAGATCCAGTTCTTCTTCATCAATATCAAGAACCGTATTGCAACGGTGAATGCCCGCGTTGGCAATCACGCAGTCCAGCCCGCCAAACTGCCGGAGCGCGGCGGACACCGCCCGATCAAGATCCGCGCGGCTGCGCGTGCTGCCTTCCACAAAGAGCGCGCCAAGCTCTTCCGCAAGCGCCGCGCCGTCGTCGGCATTGATATCCATGAATGCGACATTCCAGCCCTCGCCGGCGAACTTGCGGACGCAGGCCGCGCCAATTCCTGTGGAACCGCCTGTGATAAACACCGTTTTTGCCGCGGACTCCTTCGTGGCGCCGCATTCCTGCCGCCGCGCGGGAATAAGCCCCCTGTCGCGGCAAAGCGCCTCTATGCTCCGATCGTATGTCGCTTCCGCTTCCGTTGAAAAAAAGCACGCGGGAACGCCCTCGTCATGGTCGTGGTGATGCGCGACGCATTCACAGCATTTACCATGCCGGGGACAAGCATAGGTGCAGGGACAGGGACGCGTGTTTTCACAGCTCATCGGATTCCTCCTTGTACTGTCGCCAGTCAGATTCTAGACGAATAAAACATATAATATGACACACATAAAAACAAGCTTAAAAAGCAGACAAAGCCCCCGGCAAGGCGGCAAGAATGCTCTCTTAATGCCCCGCATACCCGATTTCCATCCCCACGTATGTGGGGAACACTTCTCTGGTCAGGTTGTGCGTGGCGATATGTTCGGTTCATCCCCACGTGCGTGGGGAACACTTCTGCCGCTGGCCGATAACGTGGCCGCTGACCGGTTCATCCCCACGTGCGTGGGGAACACACGTCCGCCGCTGTGCTATGATGTATCGTCCTCGGTTCATCCCCACGTGCGTGGGGAACACGTTATCTATATTATGAACAACGTCGAATACATCGGTTCATCCCCACGTGCGTGGGGAACACGTTGACGGCGTATTCACGGCGGCGGAACGTGCCGGTTCATCCCCACGTGCGTGGGGAACACAACGTGGCGTTCGGCATCATCATGGGCGCAGGCGGTTCATCCCCACGTGCGTGGGGAACACGGTGTCGAGGCTGATGCCGATATGCTGGCGGGCGGTTCATCCCCACGTGCGTGGGGAACACGAATCCCGCGTCCGGGAAAATATCATCGCCGACGGTTCATCCCCCCGTGCGTGGGGAACACTTCGTGAAAAAAACCCAGAGAGGCCTGCAAAACGGTTCATCCCTACGTGCGTGGGGAACACACTCTGCCCATGTTCATCCTCTACCGTGACGGCGGTTCATCCCCACGTGCGTGGGGAACACATCTTCAGGTCGTCGACGGGCGCCTTGACGATCGGTTCATCCCCACGTGCGTGGGGAACACTTATACCGCTGTGCCCCTTTTACCGCTGTGCCCCGGTTCATCCCCACGTGCGTGGGGAACACCCATCATCAGCACAGCTCCCGCAGAAGGTCGCCGGTTCATCCCCACGTGCGTGGGGAACACTCTTCCACAAAAAATGAATGATGCTAAAATGTTATTTACCCTATCAAAAATTACGGAGCAGAATTAGCTGCATCCGGCAGAAAGCGGACCAGGGAAAAACCATCCCAGTCCACCGGTTCCCTGCAGTTTTTCCCGGTCGTCACAAAGGAAAATCCTGATTCCCCATTGGAACTCCAAGCCATAACGGCATTCCCCTCCTCTATTTCGTCACTGACGACCTTCCACAATTTTTCACGGACGCGAACAGAATAGTTCCCCAGATAGACGCCCGCACGAATTTCCAGCAACCAGCGAGACAAATAGCCCCGTAAACGGGGAGGCGCCGCCTCAGTTACGATGACCAGCATCACCCAACCCCTTTTTATCGGGAAAAGCCACAGGGACAGCTTCAGGATGCGCCATTGGCGCCTTTTCACCGGCTGCGGCCAACATTTCTTCCATAACGGGAATGATGCGTCGTAACAATTTCTGTTCCCTGAACATATCACGGCATCCAAGACGCACATCCCGGACGATATCCCGGCTTTTTCCAGCGACAGTTCGAAAGGCCACGGGGATCACCGTATCAAACTTGAACAGATCCGCCACATCGTAGACAAAAGAAAGCGGTTTGCCGGTATGGATGAATCCAATGGCAGGCGCGTAGCCAGCCGCAAGGACAGCCGCTTCGCAAATTCCATACAAGCAATGATTGGCGACGCTGACAGCTTTATTGACAGGATCGGCAGCATCCCAGTCCCGTGGATCATAGCTGCGCCTGCCCCAGGCGATTCGGTAACGAGCGGCCAGTTCCTTGTAAAGCGTTCTGACTCGAACTCCTTCGATACCGCGCAACTGCTCTATACTGCGTCGCTGCGGAGGGTCTTCCCCAAATCGGAAACGATACATGGCTCGAACAACTTTCAGACGCAATTCATCGGTCAGGGCAAGCCTGGCCTGATAAAGGAGTCTGTCCGCCCGCGCGCCGCCGGGCTGACCGGCAGAATACAAACGAACGCCTCCTTCTCCAATCCAGATCAGCAGCGTTCCGCAATCCGCCGCCAGGGCCACTGCGGCATGAGTGATCGTCGTTCCCGGCTCCAGTAACAGGCAACCTATCCCTCCCAGAGGAATCTGCATACGCACCCCTGCGCCATCTACCAGAACCAGCGCGCCGTCTTCCACATCCAGACGCCCGCAGCGCAGGAAAAGCATGGAACTCCGCTCCCTGATGGGAATGACTTCAGAGTCAAGACGCATCCCACTTCCTCCCGTGCGCCAGCCGCACCCTGCGCAGGGCAAATGCCCGCGCCGACGAAGCAAAGCTCAGGGGGACGTCCGCCACACTATCCGTTCCTTCGGAAAAGGACGTCGCATCCCGGGAATGGAGATATTCTTCCAGGTCTCCCGAGATATGGGCAGCCACAGCCGACTGTTCGTCCGCAAAAATACCCGCAAATACAGGCGCCGCAGGAACACAGGTCTTGCGCCCCAGCCAGAGTCCCCATACAGGGTCCTGCAGGGCGGCGCCGGCCTTTTCCAGCACCCCCCGCTCGCCGCTGAGGAAAACGCGGAATGCGGCATCGAGAAGATACTGGCGTCGCGTGATATGGCAGTCCTTGAAACCGCCGTCCGCTTTGGCTGTATGCTGCACAGTATGATAGTCTTCCAGACGCCGCACGGCAAACGACGCGCCGTCATGTCGACGGGGCACGGCAACAGCCAGCATCCGCACAGCGGTCATGGCCTGCAAAAAAGCCGCCTCTTCTTGCGACCCCCGACTCAGCCCCAGCGCAGCGCACAGCATACCAATCACGGCGCTGCGCGAGGGCAGGATATCCGTCAGGCGCCTGTTGTACTGACTGGAAGATCCCCAGGATTGCAAAGGTCCTTCCAGTCTCATGCACAGACAGACCGTCTCAGCGCACATGCCGCTCAACCTCCTCCAGCATGGCCGCCAGAGACAGCTCCGGCATACGACACTCCAGAGACGCCTCCAGCCCCCAGACTTCCTTCAGATGCGCATACTCCTGTTCCAGACGACTGATGGATTCTTCCATCAGGCCGCCTCTTGTCCAGACGGGCTTTTCAAACGCATTGACCAGCTGCACAGGATGCCCCTTTTCCCGTACTATCACCAGCACATGAGAAGGCAATGTCGCGGCATTCATGGAATTCTTGCGCGCCCCGGGCATGGCGCGCAGGGTGGCGGCAACAAAGCTGCGGACGACATGCCGACGCTCATCAACCGACAGGGCGGACAAATGTCGAGCCAGCAGATCCAGATTAAGCGCCGCGAAACGGTAATAGGAGGCGGAGTTGAATTCCAGGGTTCCGGTCATGCCCGCGCCGGCCTCGTCATCCGGCTGGAGATCATCCACGGCGGCAAAGAAATCTATTTCATTTGACACCTTGTGCGTGGATAACGCATGACTGAACATGGCCGCGCCCTCGAGAGTCAGAGAGTGATCGCTGGCTACCATACGTCCGAACAGGGCAATGTCCGCGGCATCCTTGAACGGCTGCTTTGCCAGCTCCTTGACGGCTTTCTTGGCATTGCGGCCAGCAACATAGGCCTTCGCCAGGGCTTCCAGTTCCAGCGGCGAGGTAAAGAACAAGGTTTTCACACGCGCAGGCGGCGTATCCAGCTTGCTGACCGCAGCTCCCAGTTCTTCAGCTCCCTTGCGGGCATCTTCCTCGTCAAGCTCATGCCGCAGCAATATCTGACGCAACGGCTCCAGAATAAGACGAGTACGCCGTCCGCCGAACAGGTCGGGGGTCTCTTCCTGCATCAGCTCGCGGACGGCGCGTTTCCAGCTCTGGCTGGAAACCCTGGCGCGCAGCGCATTGCCGAACATGGCTGTCTTGGGGGAACCAAAATCGTCGCGATTAAGGCAGGCTACCGGGACGGACTGAAGCATGTGGAGTTCGAGGTGGCGCATGATGTACTCTCCCAGAAAAAGAATCAATAAAGAGGTTGGAGCAAGAGCATACCGAAGCCGAAGGCCTTGGCGCTGCCGATACCATGATAAAAGGCATGGATGAAACGCTCCCGATCCATGACCTGAAGCCGGCCCCTGAAGCGGACTCCAATATGCGTCCCGGCGCGGGCGCGCCGCCGGAAAATGCTGGAGCCGACCTCATCCATGACCAGAGGACCATCCAGACAAAAGCCGTGCTGTCCGGCCTTGGCCTGCATCCAGGCCTGACGGGATTCCTCATCCAGCAGGGCCAGACGCCTGCCGTTACGGGTACGCTGCCCGTCCGCGGTGAAGGCCGCTACCTTGCGTGTCGGATTGGCCAGCAGGTCGAAAGCATATCCTTCATGTTGCAAAAATGACGGAGCAATGTTCTTGACAGCCCAGGCTTCCGGCGGACACCAGCCCGGACGGACAGGCTCGCTGCGGCACAAAAGATAAATGCGACAGCTCTGGGGGAGCCAGTCCATACGCGTCAGGAAATTCCGCCCGGCATCCGGCATACCGGGAAAACACTCCCATATGGCCTGATGCCAGGCATAACTGTCCCGAAAGCGGCAACGCGCCAGGGACTGCCTGTCCAGCTGTATGCGTACAAGCCGGCTCATGACGCCTCACCCTCCGTCTGCGCCGTATCGTCTCTTGCGGGCGCCCAGAAAGAGGCGGCCCAAATTTCCCGAGCTCGCGGCCATTCGGCAAGATCCTTCTCCAGCGCGGTATAATTGACAGGAATATCCTTGCCGCCCGCATAACGCACAAGACGGCTGACCCGCCCGCATACTTCTTCCCGATCGGCGTTGAGCAAGTACAGGAAACGGCGCTCCACAGGACCGGGATCGGCGTCTGTTCCCGCGCCATTTTCCCAGGGGCGTTCATCGTTACCGCAAAGCTGACGGCACACGGTCCCCATATTGCCGGAAACGCAGTTCCGGGGATGCAGGGCAAACAGGCCGGCTACAGTGCGAACGGCGCGGGCTCGCTGGCTGTTGCCGATGCCATCAAGATGCGCCAGCAAGGGCCATGCGCGCATCTCGGTATTTTCCACCAACCCGCAACGCAATGCGGCCATCACTCTTTTATTATCCGCATTGCGTAACAAAAACTCCATCAGAGCACTCATGCCCCCTCCTTATTGCCGTCGCGTTCCAGATGCTTGCGGAGACAGTTCTCAAGGGCGCGCCTGCCTGCGACGTAGGCGCGCATCTGCCGTTCCGTGTCCTTGCCGCAGGCAGCGGCATAGGCCGCGCGGGCGCTTTTTTCCAGATGGACCCGCCAGGCCTGCCATGCCGGCGGAAAAGCCTCGCCGCCGCAGTTCCGCACCATGTCCCACAACAACGACACTCCTGTTTCCACGGCCGTCCAGTAATGACAAAAGGCCTGCGCCTTCAGGCGGGCCAGCTCTTCCCCCTTTTTGGGGCCAGCCTGCTGCAACCGTAGTTCCCAGCCGCCGTCCACCAGACGGCGATACCGTTCCACGGCTTCGCCCAGCCCCCAGGCAACGCTTTCGGCCCGGGCGACCTCGCCTTCATAGAGCGCATGGCCTTCTGTCTGAAAAATGATCCCGGGGATGTGGAACACGGATTCCACAATATCGACCACGTCGGCCTGATCCCGGGCCAGACCGCAGACGACAATATCCGCTCCCCGCTCCTCGTGGCAGTGCGCCAGAGCCGCGCACCCGCCAATTTCGCCGCCGCGCCTTTTGACTGTCAGGGCTGCCAGCTGCCGCCAGATTGCCTTGCCCGGCTGTACGCCGAGCAGGATACGGACATTTTTCTTCCCCGTCGTGACGACCGTGGCTGTCACTTCCGGCGGGAACGGTCGCTGCGGATTTGTATACGAGGGAAAAGAGAGGCCTTCGCCCAGCAGCATCCCCGCGCTGTCGCGCGAGAGCAGGACGGCGCGAGAGAGAGGAACCATCCGCCCCAGAAAGGTTTCCGTCGCGTTATGAACAGCCGGAGCGTCGTCCAGCCCCTGAGGAAACTGCTCCCAAAGCGGCCTGCCCTGCCAGCCGTTCCCCAGCCGCTGATACTCGGGCAGATCCTCTTCCGACAGCATGTTGGCATGGAGAGTATCCAGAAGGTTTTCCCGACGCAGAAACGTATGCAGCATGGAACCGGGAGAACACGGGGCATCGCAGGAAGAACGGCTGGTCGTTCTGTCTCCCCAGTGTACGGAACTGATCAGGCCTCCGAGGCTGAACATCTGATACGTCAGGAGGTCCAGGGCCAGCTTCTCCGGCGGAAAATGCCGCTCCGCCAGCGCGGCATGGTCAAAAAGCGTCGTTTTATTCCCTGTCGCCAGAGAAAAGTCCAGTTTGCTGCACGGCGTCAGCTCGCCGGAGGCGGATGCGCTTCGCAGCCCGGGCGCCTGCAAAAAAGGTTTTTCAGGATGGAAGAGCTCAAAGGAATCCCGCCAGAGATCCAGATAGGCGGAAACAGCGGAAGGCAATGTTTCCCGCAGCTCTTCCCAACCATCGTAATCCTCCGGGATGCCTGCCGCCGCATAACTTATGCAGAGCAGCAGCCGCATAAGCGCCACCCGTTCATGCGGCCTTACGGCAAGATCAAGAATGCCGCCGCAGGTGAAACAGTCCCGCAAGGACGCCGGACTGCTCAGACCGTCCTGGCGAATGCAGGGAATCCACGGGCTGTCGACAAGATTCATCGTTCCTCCTTGCGAATGATAACCCCCAGGCAATCATCCCAGAACAATTTTCTGCCGGGCCTGAGACAGGGCGAAGTCGCGACGCCGTTCTCTGTCAGCAGACAACCGTCAATATGGTAAGGCAATAATTGTCCGTCACGCGGTTTTTCAAACAAACATGAAATGGGAATACGGACTGCATTACGGCAGAGTTTTTTTGCAACTGTCAGAGAAATGCGTCCATCTGTCGGCAGACTCACTTCAGAACCGTCCTGCAGGCACAGATGATTTCCGTCTCGGGATCGGATCAAGACCATCAAGGCAGAATCGGCGGACAAACGTGTTGTCAGGGCTGCGACATCATCCAGCGCCTCCTGCCAGATATCCGTAGCCATGTCCGCCAGACGCCTGTCGGCCAGCCCCCTGCCATAGCCCTCGGCGTACAGCTCTTCCCAGCCCGGAGGAGCGTCTTGTTCCGCATACGTCGCCGCCATCAACTCCCGGATGCCGGACGGAAGAGACAGGCATTCCAGCGATTCCCAGAGTTCCAGCGTCCGCAGCAGAACATACGGGCTGTAAACAAAAGCCTTGTCGCCCAGACAGGCCTTGATCGACAGCGCGTCCATCCGGCGAAAATCGTTGCAGGAAACATCTTCCCGCAACAGGTGGAAGAGCGGCTTTTCCACAGGCCGACCGCTGCGCGGGCACCGCCACAGGCGCCCCAGCCGCTGCAAAAGCATGTCTGTGGGAGCCAGCTCGGAAAACAGCGCATCCGCATCCAGGTCCACGCTCTGTTCCACAATTTGGGTAGAAACGAGAATGGAACCCTTTTGGCGGGTTCCCTCCGGCCCCAGACGAGACATCCATTCCTGCTCCAGCGCCTCGCGCCGGTAGAAAGGAAAGCGAGAATGCAGCAGGCCTGTGTCCGGCCCATCCCGGAGAGGGGCTGTCCGCCGTCTGAATTCCGAGAAGTCCTCCTGCGCGCGATCCACCGTATTGCAAATCCAAAGAACCTGAGCGCCCTTCCCGGCCAGCTCCAGCGCCAGCGCCCACGCCTCTTCCCGTCCGGGATGTTCGATACGTATGGTCTTGTCCGGCAGGGAAGGCGGAGAAACTTCCGGCAGGACGCTATCTGAGACCCGCCCGCTGATACGGGGATAGGGAACGTCCTTGCGCTCTTCTCCGGCCGGCAGGGATAACAGGGAGCAACGCGCGTCTTCTGTCAGCGTGGCCGACAGAATAATGACCGTACACCCCAGCTGTTCCAGCTCTCGACACAGATAGCGCGTCAGCGTACCGGTATACATGTCATAGGTATGGACCTCATCCACGATCACCACCTTTCCCGCCAGGGCAAAGCGCCGCAGCGCGAAATGCCTGACCGCCAGAACCGCCAGCAACGCCTGATCCACAGTACCCACGCCAAAGGGGGCAAACAAGGATCGTCGGGAGGTATTGAACCAGCAGGCATCCGCCTCGCCCTCGGGAGACGCGGGGCAGACCAGGGCCTTGAGATCATTTTGCAGCCAGGAATTACCGTGTATGAGCTGGGCCGGAGCGGCCCGGGGACAAATCTGGCGAACAAAGTCCGCAAAGCGCAGAAACATGCGATTGCTGGTGGCCTGGGTGGGCAAGGCAAAAAAGATTCCGTCGGCCAGTCCCCGGGCCAGAAGATGATAAGCCGTCCAGAGCGCGGCCTCAGTCTTGCCCATCCCCATGGGCGCCTCGATAATATGGATGCCCGGCCTGTCGATGATCGTCGCGGCCTCCGCCTGTAACGGATAAGGAGACCGTCCGGCAAAGATGTCCGCAAAGGACAGTCCTTGCGTTACTGGAGGCAGCCCCAGACCGATGGCGTCGACGGCTTCAGTCGCACGCTGCCGCAGACTCGCCTCATCCAGCGCCGTATCCGGGGGGAAAAAGCGTTCATCAGAACCGATCCAGTCAGCGAGCGTTATCAGCCCGGCCACGCACCAGAGCGATGGAGAGTTCCTGTCCTGAACATCCGGCAGCGCCGGCTTGCCAAAATGTTCCCACAGTTCCCCCAAACATTTCTGGCGTTCATCTTCCAGAAGACGCTCTGTTTCCCTGAGCGCAATAGGAGCGGAAGAATACCGCCTCGCAATGCGCCCGTGATGCGCTCCCACCACAGCGGCCCAGCAGGCGGCGCCTTTTCTGCTGGCAAGGCGGTTATCGGCAAGAAACTTTTGCAGGCTGTCGCAGGAGATTCTGGGGTGGGGCCGGGTATAGACAACTTTCCAGCCGCCCCGCGCCGCCTTTTCCGTCAGCCCCTGACGCTCCAGCCACACGGAAGATTTTTGCAGAAAGTCCAGCGAGAGCTTGCCCACATCGTGACTTGCCGCCAAAAATAACACGGCTGACGGGGCAATGCCGCAACGAGCGCACAGGCGAGGAAAACGGCGCAGCAAGACTTCCGCTACGCAGGCTACCGCAAGCAGATGCTGGCGAACAGGGATGCCGGGCGCGCCGTCGCGCATCTTGGACCAGTCGTTGAGAGGGCGGGGAAGCTCCATCGCATCTCCTTTGCTGCAAAAGAATCCAGTTCCCGGGCGCAGGCGGACCGCCTTTTTCCGACAAGAAATTAATTCATTTTAAAATATAAAATATATAGTTAAAGTCAATATATAGAAACTATTCCTCGGCATGATCAAGGACATTTTTCCTCGCTTCGCTGCGGAAAGGCTGGGCCCTTTTTGCAGCGAGCAGCGACCCGACGGGCGGCCGCAGGCCGTGCCCGTAAGGCTCCCTGGAGCCTTACGGGCATCGACAGCAGAGCAAAGGGGTTCCTTCCCCCTCAAAAAAAGCGTAATGAGTCCTGACCCTAAAAAGCAGACAAAGCCCCCGGCAAGGCGGCAAGAATGTTCTCGCCGCGCACCGCCGTCCGTCGCCGCGGAAGGCCGGGCGCGCCCCGTTCTTCGTTCCCGGAAACGGCGGGAGCCGTCCCCGCAGGCGAGGACGGCTCCCGTTTCAGGACAGGGCAGGGGCAAATCAGAACGGCTTGCCAATCTGTCCGGCGGTATGCAGGGTGTCTCCAAAGAAGGTCATGCGCGTCAGAAGGATGCCGCACAGCAGCACAAGGCCCTGCACGGTCGCATTGCGGCGGAGGAAGGAGAGCGCAAGCCCCAGCGCCAGAAGGGCCACGCCGCCCCAGAAGGGAACGGACGCCTTCCAGGCGGCGGCCGTCGCCCGCATGAGAGCGTTGCCGGAGGTCCAGACGCAGGGAACGGCAAGCAGGAGCAGCAGAAGCGCGATGAGCGACAGCCGTTGCAGGCTGACAAGGGAATTTTCCTTCTCCTGCCCGAAGCTCGACCCCAGAATCAGGGCCGCAAGGGCAAAGAGGAAGAACGGCAGGCTGTTGTTGATGGCGGGCATGGAAACGGGAGCGTAGGTCAGCCCCTGCATGACAAGGCCGACAACGCCCGCAAGCGCGGCCAGCAGGGAAAGCCAGCGCGCCTGCACAAGACATCGGGCCAGAAGCAGAACGGCAAAGACGCCGAAAACAAGCCCCTCGCGGCTCAGCCACGAATGCCCGACGTTGCTCAGGGCCGTGAAGGCGCGCAGCGGATCGGCCAGATGGAAGAGCGAGGCCAGAAGGCCGGCGGCCGCCGCCGCAAAGGCCCCCTGCCATAAGCGGTTCGGATTGTCCCCGGGACGGATGCCGTCGGCGCGCCGCTCTTTCCATGCGGCCGCAAGGGCGATGCCGACGGCGAGCTGGGTCAGGACGGTAAAGAAGACAAGCGGAAATTCATAGTTCATGAGATATTACCTCCTTGCCAGACGGGGCGCCCTTGGCAGGATGAACCGTGTGGACGGATTAAGGCGCGGCATGTTCGGGTATCCCGCGGGATACTGCACAAGCCCGCCCGGCAGCGGCGCATTGAGATCGATGAGCTGCAAGGCCCCGGTAAGGCAGGCCTGCACGCATGCCGGTTGCAGCCCGGCATCCAGACGTTCATGGCACAGGCTGCATTTTTCGGCATGCTTTTCGGCCTTGTTGAAGCGCGGCGCGCCGTAAGGACAGGAGCGGATGCAGTTGCTGCAACCAATGCAGGTTTCCTGATGATGCACGACAATGCCGTCCGGGCGCTTTTCATAGGAGCAGGTGGGGCAGGCCGCCAGACAGGCCGGATTATCGCAATGATTGCAGGACAGGGACAGGAACGCCCGATCCCTGTGCGGATAGATGCTTTCATCCAGCGGATAGACCTGCCGCCAGACCATATCCGGTTGCAGCTGATTGAAGTTCTTGCAGGCCATGGCGCAGCCGCGACAGCCTATGCACTTGTCCATATCCAGCAGAAACGCATATCGCTTGCTCATTATCTCCCTCCGCCGACGGGCGCGATATCCACAAACTGATCATGCAGGGCCACGCCCGGCGCGCCGGTCTTCATGGCGCCCATGTCCGCCGCGCAGTCGTCCACAAGATTCTGCACGTTGAAATCGAGCTTGCGGAACCAGGCTTCATACATGACAAGGCAGTCTTCCGGCACGGTGTCCGTAATGCAGGCGCGCACGACAACCTCGCCGACGGCGTTGCTGACGCGCGTCATGGCGCCGTCCTCAATCTTCCGGGCCGCGGCGGCGCGCGGATGGATATAGACAAACGGCTCGGGGTAGAAGGCTTCCATCCAGTCCAGATTGACAAACTGGGAATGCAGGCCAAACTGCACATGCGGCGTCATGAGACGGAAAGGCGCCGTGGCCTTGCGGCCTTCCACATATTCCGGCAGCGCCTTGAAACCGTTCCTGGCGCAGAGTTCGGAGGAAAATTCATACTTTCCCGAAGGCGTCGCAAACTTGCGATCATGCCACGAGGCCGAGGAGGCCATGCGGGCCTTGGCCGGGCCGCGGCGCAGGTCCTCCCAGCTGGAAAGCCCGAACTGCTCGTAAATGCCCTTGTTGAATTCCTTGATCATCCATTCCTTGCCGTCCACCTCCTGCGGGAAGGTGCAGGAGCCGGGTTCCCTGGCGTTCATGGCCCGGGAAAGCAGGGCCGCGATTTCGAGGTTTGACTTTGCCTCGTGCATCGGCTTGACGGCCTGTTCGTTGAGCGAAAGCCAGTAATGCCAGTACGAGACGTTGACCGTCCATTCCTCAAACAGCGTCGTAACCGGCAGGACGATATCCGAATGGCGGACGGTTTCCGTAAAGAACTGCTCCACGGACACGACCATTTCGAGCTTCTTGAACGCCTTTTCCAGCTTGTTGCGATCAAAGTCCTGGGCAAAGGGATTCTTGCAGGATATCCAGAGCATCCTGATCTCGGGGTCTTTGGCGTCGAGAATTTCCTGCGCGGTCTTGTTCATGTTCAGGGGGCGATCGCTGTAGGCCGCCGGCTTCGCGCCGTCGGCAAAGTCAAATTCGCCCTTCGGGCCGGTCGCGCCCGTAAAGCCCACGGAACCCTCCGGCGGCTGTTGCAGCATGGCGTGGAAGTTGAATCCCCACGTTCTCAGATGGCCGTAGCGCACGCCGCCGCCCTCGACGCCGATGTTTCCCGTCATGGCGACAAAGGCGTCGATGGCGCGGACCATGGAACCGCCGTTGGTATGGCGCTGCATGCCGTAGCCGATCCAGACCGTCGCCGGACGCGCGGCGGCAAATTCTTCGGTAACGGCCCGGATGGCTTCGGCCGGAATGCCGCAGCGCTCCGCCGCCCATTCCACGGTGACATTGGCGCGCAGGTAGGCGGCAAAGTCTTCAAAGCCGACGGCGCAGCGGGAGACGAAATCCTGATCGACCAGCCCCCTGTCGAGCAGATGGCGCGCCATGCCCAGCGCAAGCGCCCCGTCCGTGCCCGCGCGAATCTGCCAGAACTCGTCCGCCTTGGCCGCCGTCTGGGTAAGGATCGGATCGATGACGACGATCTTGGCGCCGCGTTCGCGGGCGGCGTACAGATATTTCATCGAATGCATGGAACACCAGGCGGGATTGGCGCCCCAGACGATGATATAGCGGGCCCTGGCCATATCTTCCGGGTCATTGCACCACATATCGCCCAGATCGTAATTCTGGGCGTCGATGCCGGCCGGCCAGCAGGGCGTGCCCACAAAGCGCGAGGTATAGCCGAGGGAAGACATCATGCCTTCCACGCAATTGTTGGTGATGCCGAAGTTGCCGGAATACTTGCTGAGCGCGAGGCCCAGCAGGTTGCCGTCGCGCTTCTTGATATCCAGAATCTTGTCGGCAATGCGGCCCATCGCCTCGTCCCAGCTGATGCGCTTCCAGTTGCCGGACCCCCTGCCCTCCTGCAACATGGGATACTTGATGCGATCCGGGCTGTAGATGCGGCGGGGATAGGTATAGCCCTTTACGCAAAGCGACCCCTTGGTAAAGGTCGATTCCGGCGCGCCTTCCACGAACTGCACGACCCCGTCCCTGACATAGGTCTTTATGCTGCACGTATCGTAGCAGTTGCGGGGGCAGGCGTTGCGAAAGACCTGATACTCCGAGGGATCAAAGGGCGCGGCCCCGGCGCGGCGCGGCGCGAGCAGGCTTCCCGGAATCCCGCCAAGAGCGCCCGCGGCGCCCGCTGTCAGCAGTCCCTTGAGAAAGTCGCGACGCCCGGAGGCATGTTCACTTTTCTTCATACAGACTCCTTTGCAGACTAAGGTGCAACCAGTGTTCAAGACTGTCGAGAACGGCGGCGAGCGCCGGCGGCGGCGCGGCCCCGCGCGCCCGCTTCAGAAAAAGAGGTATCCAGCGCCCCAGATGCTCTCCGGTCAGCCAGAACAGCGCCGCGCGCACATCTGGCCGCGCCTCCGGGGGAGCCGTCCGCAACAGGCGCGTCAG
This sequence comes from uncultured Desulfovibrio sp., assembly GCA_944324555.1. Classification (GTDB taxonomy): domain Bacteria; phylum Desulfobacterota; class Desulfovibrionia; order Desulfovibrionales; family Desulfovibrionaceae; genus Desulfovibrio. Next base: position 756 of record CALUWU010000100.1, on the reverse strand, counting down.
CACAAGCCAGACTTCAAGTTCGCAGGCAAGGAAGTCTTCCGGCTGGCCGTCCGCGACCGTCAGGCCGAGACTATGCAACAGTTCGCGCATGGCGGTCGCGGAGGCGCCCATCAGCAGGGGATCGGCATCCAGATAGACGGAGGCGTACGGAGGCGCGGGCACGGCTTCCGGCCCGACAAACAGACGATTGAAGGCGAACTCCAGCGCATCGTCCGGCGCCGCGCCGCCCTCACCGGAAGAAAGGAGCGCGCGACAGGCCGAAACCAGCGCCTCACCCCCGCGCGCGGAAAAGACGGCGTGCAGGCGCGTCGCCAGAAGACAGGCTTCAGTCAGGGCAGAAGACATGCGACCTCCCAAAAGGATCTGGAAAGGGCCGCTCCGGCTCTTTCCATTTCACATCTTGCCCTGACGCCGGCAAGGACGCCAGCGAGAATGATTGGTGAGTTATCGGGGATGCCCGTATACCCGACAGAAGGTTTATTGCAGCGGGAAAGGGCCGCTCCGCCACCCGTTCTTCGTTGCAGCGGGCAGGGGACGGACGCCGCAAGGCGCGTCACGTTCAGGACTCATTATCAGATGCTGGCCCCCGGCTCACTCCCCATCAACGACATGAAAAAAATAAAATATCATTGTGTGGTACAAAAAATATCCATCTTTACCCGTCAGACACTGCGCGCGGGTTTTGGGGAGGATGGGGGAGTTTGAGGGGGAAGGAACCCCTTTTTGCCGCAAGCAAAAGGGGTTCCTTCCCCCTCA
>CALUWU010000099.1 GCA_944324555.1 uncultured Desulfovibrio sp. | reverse complement strand
ATAATCCGGCCCCGTCTTGGCAGGACGCACCCCAAAACCCCGCGCCTGCAGCGCACACAACAGGGCCGCCATCGTGACCGTCTTGCCCGCGTTGCTGGAAGCCCCAGCCAGCAATAAAGATGGAATCGTCGGCATGGCTCAATGGTATTTTGGTTGGTTGAGAAAAATTCTGGGGGGAAGGAAACCCCCTTGGCTAGCGCGCAAGGGGGTTTCCTTCCCCCCAGGCCCCCCATCCTTCCCCCAACGCGCTTTTTCAGAGGGGGTGCAGGCCATGCGGCAAGTACCTTTCAAAGGGTACGTGTAGGCTATGTTTTCTATGCGCTTCCGGCCGGGCGGCGCTGTTCCGCCGCCTCGCGTTCCGCCTTTTTCACGGGCAGGACGCTCCAGCGCGCGGGAATGCCCGCCGGAGCGACGGGCATTGAGGAGGTTTCTCATGGCTTTTGCGGACAAGAACAACGAAAAAATAGGCGCGGTCAATCGCGGCGCGCCGTGCGAATCCGGCCTGTGCGGTTTCTGCCGGGTCGATTGTCAGGGGCGCTGCGAAACCTGGCTGAGTTCCTTGCTCGGCCGCAGGACGCTGGTTCCCAAGGATTACGGCAACGCCTCCATCGGCAGCGACAATACCGCCTTCAGCGGCGTTTCCTATAACGCCCTGCGCATTCGCGGGCGGGCCTTCGGCGGTCAGGGGCTTGACGAGGCCGCGGCCCGTTCCGGCGACGTCGCCTACACGGACGCCCGTCTTGAAACGCGGATCGGCGCCCACGCTCAGTATGATTGCCGTTATCCCTTTGTCATCGGCGCCCTGAGCCGCAATCCCGTCGTTGACAAGTACTGGGACAGTTTCGCCGTGGGCGCGGCCCTGTGCGGCATTCCGCTGGTCATCGGCGAAAACGTGGGCGGCGGCGATCGGAAGACGGTCTTCAATGCCGACGGCAGCATCAAGGAGCTGCCCGATCTGGATCGGCGCATCGCCGTCTACAAGCGTTATTACGACGGCAAGGGCGCGCTCTTCGTGCAGCTCAATCCCAACGACGCCTACAACGGCGTGGCCGACTATGTGGCCCGCGTCTACGGGGACGACGTCTGCGTGGAAATCAAGTGGGGGCAGGGCGCCAAGCCTCTCAACGGCGAGGGGCGCATCACCGATCCCGAATTTGCCCGTTTCATGAAGAGCCGCAGCTACTGTCTGCGTCCCGATCCCGAAGACCCCCGGGTGCTGGAAGATTTCCGGGCCGGAAAGTTCCGCTACTTCACCCGGTATACGAGCATGGCCTATCCCGCCCTCAATGATCCCGACGCGGTGCTGGAAGAAGTGGCCGCCAAGGTCGAGTCGCTGCGGCGGCAGGGGGCGAAGCGTTTTTCGCTCAAGACCGGCAGTTTCGGCGCTCCCGATCTGGCGCTGGGGCTGCGCGTGGCCTCGGAGCTGGGTTTCGAGCTGTACACCGTGGACGGCTCCGGCGGCGGCACGGGCATGAGCCCCGCCGACGTCATGGATCACTGGGGCGTGCCTTCCATCCTGCTGCACGCCATGACGCACAGGCTGGCGGCGCGGCGCGCGGCGGCGGGCAAGCCCCTGACGCACATCGCCGTGGGCGGCGGGCTGGCCAGGCCCAGTCAGGTCTTCAAGGCGCTGGCGCTGGGCGCCCCCTACGTCAAGGCCGTCTGCATGTCGCGCGTGTTCATGGTGCCCGCCTTCCTCGGCTGCAACATCGAGGGCGCGCTCCATCCCGAGCGGCGCGCCGCCGTCAACGGTTCGTGGGACGCCCTGCCCAAAACCGTGACCGATATCGGGCAGACGCCCGAAGATATCTTTGCCGGTTACGACGCCCTGCGCGAGCGTCTTGGCAATGATGAAATCCGCCGCGTTCCGTTCGGCGCCATTGCCATGTGGACCATGTGCGACCGGCTCGGCGCCGGTCTGCAACTGCACATGGGCGGCGCGCGCAAGTTTGCCGTGGATCTCATCGCCCGCGACGATATCGCCGCCGCCAATCGCGAGACCGCCGAGGCCACGGGCATCGACTATATCGCCGAGCAGGACATGGAGCTGGCCGAGCGTCTGGTCGTCGGGTAGGGCCGGCGTTCCTTTCTTTTCCTCCCAAATTCGCCTCGTCGGTTGTCTCCGGCGGGGCGTTTCCTTTTTTTCTACCTGCCTGCGTTTTCGCGGGCGGCGGGTCGCCTGCCCGGCGGGGGGCGATCTGTTTGCGCTGCCGGGGGACGGGGATTGAAGGAAAGCGGTCGGGTTGCCGCAGCGTTGCAGCTACCAGAATAAAGCGCGCTGGGGAGGGGAAAGGGGGTTCGGGGGAAAGGGGAACCCCTCTCGCGCCAGCAGAGGGGTTCCCCTTTCCCCCGACGCAACGCCAACTCCGGCTGTTACGCAGGGATATTGGGGATCATGACGGCGCCTTCCATGCCGCGCAGGGGGAGGCTGTCCAGGTAGCGCGCGGGGATGTTGTGCAGGCCGTTGCGCAGGGCGTCGAGCATGGCGTCCTTTCTTTCGGCAAGGACGCCGTAGACGGGCACGGCGTTGGAGGTATGGAGGCCGAAAAAGATGGTTTCGGAGGGTTCCAGCCCCTGGAGGAATTCGATTTCTTCCTCGATGTTTTCGCGCAGGGTGTTTTCCTCGAAATGGAAGCGCGCGGCGTCGGCGTCCAGTTCGCAGCCTTCGTCAATGTGCATGACGGCCACAAAGACCAGCCGGGGGCGGGTAGCGTTGATAAAGGCGCTGCTGGCGCGGGCGTGTTCGAGGCTCAGGCGACGGCCGGCCGCGCCAATGATGATGTTCAGACTGAAATCCATGCCGGCCGCCGTCAGGCGCGCGAGCTGCCGGCGCGCCTCGTCGACGGTAAAGCCCTTGTTCAGGCCGGAGACGACCTCTTCCAGACCGGATTCCACCCCGATGTTCAGATCGTTGACGCCCAGCGCGCGCAGCTCCTTCAGGTCCTCGTCGGTCTTGTCGCGGATGTTGGCGATGGAGGCGTACATGCCGATGCTTTCCGTTTCCGGCAGGATGTCGCGAACCTGCCGCGCGATTTCCTTCAGCCTGCCGGCCCCGAGCACAAAGGGATCGGCGTTGACCAGAAAGACGCGCGGCACGCGCCGGTAAAGGCGCCGGGCTTCGCGCAGGTCCTGTTCTATCTGTTCCCGCGTTTCCACCTGAAAGGGAACCTCGCGGTACATGGTGCAGAAACGACACTTGTTGTGGCTGCATCCCGTCGTGACCTGGAGCAGCAGCGACTTGCTTTCAAAGGGCGGCCGGTAGGTTGTTCCGGTATATTTCATTTTTTCCTCGTGGTTTCAGGGGCGCGCTTTCGCGCGGGTTGCGGGAAGGGAGCGCGGAGGCTTAGTCGGGGGGAAGGGACGCGGGCCGGTCAGGCGTCGTCGCGCCCGCGCCGCCCGGGCGCGGGGAAGAGGCGGGGAAAGAGCCTGTGGAGCAGCGCGCCAAGACCGCGAATGCAGAATCCCGTGAGCAGGGCGGAAAGAAGCGTGCCTTCGCGTATGCCCACGATATGGCCGAGGCTGAGCAGGCCGAGAAGCGCCGCGGAAGCGACCATGCCCGCGTCTACCATGACCTTGAGATTGCCGAAGTTGCGGCGGGTGCGGAAGGCGAGCGCCAGCACGATGCCCTCGCCGGGCTGCACGACAAGGTTGCAGGCGACCTGCAACAGGATGCCGAAGGATAGGGTGACGATGCCCGCGGCCAGCACGGCCAGACGTTCCGCATAGGGCAGGAGCGCGATGCCCGCGGAGACGTTCAGCCACATGTCGATGAAGAAGCCGAAAAGAAAGACCGGCGGCAGTTGCAGGATATTGGCGCGGGAGAAGTCCGGCCCGAGAATGACCTTTTCCAGCAGGACGAACAGCGCGTTGAGCAGGACGGTGTATATGCCGACGCTGGCGGGGAGCGCGGCGTTGACGGCAAGGGGCAGGCTGGTGATGGGGGTTGTGCCCATGTTGGCGTTGGTGATGAGGGCAATGCCCAGCGCGGCAATGCACATGCCCAGCGCCAGCGCGAGACAGCGAACGGGAAAAGGCAGACGATTCATTGTGCGACTCCGGGGCGGCGTCCGGCCTGGACGGCGCGCTGCCGAAGAGATAAGGCGCGCGCGGCGCGTTGTCAAAATGGGGCGGGGAGGGCGGACGCCGGCGCGATATTCCCGCTGTTTTCCATAGCGGAAGAGGTTTTCCCCTCGTGGGGGCAACAGACGAAAAGCAGCCGCTCGTCGCATGACGGGCGGCTGTTTCCGTAACCGGGAGCGGATTCGGGGCGCCGGAGTCGCGTCCGTACCTGCGCGCTCTTTTGTAAATTGTGTTGACAGAAATGATGCGGCCTGTCGCTTCGCGGATAAAACGCGGTTTTCCGCTCGTTCTAGGCGCGTTTCATGTCTTCCACGACCTTGTTGAGGTTCTGGGCCTGCTGCGCGAGGGCGGCGATGGCCTGCGACGCCTGTTGCATGGCGCTGGAGGTTTCGGTGGCGATATTGTTGATTTCCGTAATGGAGTGATTGATTTCCTCGCTGGCGGCGGACTGTTGTTCGCCGGCGGTGGCGATGGCGCGGACTTCATCGGCGGACTGTTCCGCCATGCTGACGATTTGTTCCAGCGCCTGCCCGGAGCGGTTTGAGAGTTCGGTTGCCCGGGCGATGCTTTCCGCCGCGACGTCCACCTGCCGGATGGACTTTTCGGCGCTGGAGCGGATGGCGTTGATGGCGTTGCCGACTTCGTTGGTGGAGGTCATGGTCTTTTCGGCCAGCTTGCGGACCTCGTCGGCGACGACGGCGAAACCGCGTCCGGCTTCGCCCGCGCGGGCGGCCTCGATGGCGGCGTTGAGCGCGAGGAGGTTTGTCTGGTCGGCTATGTCGGAAATGACGCCCATGACCTGCGTAATGGCGCCGGCGTTTTCTCCGAGCTGCGCCATATCCTGCTTGAGGACGGTGTAGATTTGCTGCACGTCGTCGATAGCCTTGACGACCTGCCGGACGATATTCGCCCCTTCGTCGGCGCAGCTTCGCATGGTCGCGGAGACTTCCGCGGCTTCGCCGGCGTTCTTGGCCACCTCGAGCACGGTGGCGTTCATTTCGTTCATGGCGGTGGCGGTTTCCGTGGCGCGACTGGCCTGCTGCTCGGCGGCGGAGGTGGATTCCGCGACCTGATGCGCCAGCTGCGTCGATGTGTCGGAGATGACGCTTACGGCGTCGGCGAGTTGTCCGGCGGCGTTGAGCATGCCCTCGCGCTGGGCGTTTTCCGCCTGTCTGCGGGCTTCTTCGGCGTTTTCCACGGCCTTGTTGGCGATTTCTGTCTGTCTGCGCGCCTCTTCGGTCTGCTGCTTGGCTTCGGCGATGAGGTTGCGGAGATTGTCGAGCATGTGGACAAGCGCCTGATGGAGGCGGCCGAGTTCGCCGTAGAAGTGGCGGGCGTCTGCCTGCGCGTCAAGGTTGCCTTCGGAGACGTCGTCGGCGTAGCGGACAAGGTGATCGAGAGGCCGGGTGATGGAGCGCACAAGCGCGAGCCCCAGCAGCGCCATAAGCGCCACGATGCCGGCGATGACCATAAGAATGGTATAAAGCGCCTCGTTGGTGGAGGAGAAGATTTCGCTTTCGTCTTCCACAAAGATCAGCTTCCAGCCGAAATCGGTGGGAATGGACGTCGCCATGACGGCGGTATCGCCCAGCGTGAATCCAAAGGTGCCGTCGGGCTGCGAGAAGATATATTCCAGGGTGGCGTGGCGGAAGTCCTTGCCGATAACCTTGCCCTCAAAATCCGGCGTCTTGGGCGAGCAGATGAGGCGGCCGTCGCTTTCGATGATCAGGAAGCGCCCCGACTGCCCAAGATGCAGGGCGTTGACGTTGCGGCGGATGTCTTCCAGGGCGATGTCGATGCCGAGCACGCCCACGAGGCTGCCGTCCGGGCCCGTGATCTTGTTGGAGAGGGAGACCGCCAGCTCCCTGTTGAGGCTGCGATACACGGAACTGAGCGAGCTTTCTCCGGCAGCGGCGGCGCATTCGCGATACCATGTGCGGGTGGACATGTCCGTTCCCGGAGGAATGTCGATCTCGGAAAAGGAGGTGGCGTAGCTGCCGTCGCGGTAGCCGATGAAGACCTCGGCATAATGCGGGTTGGCCTCTTTCAGATTTTTCAGGCGCAGGGCAATGGCCCGCGCTTCCGGCGAGAGGTCGGCATGGCTGTAGCGTGCGGTTTGCGCGCTGTCCTTGAACGAGGGGAAGGCGCCAAGAGCGTTTTTGACGGCTTCGTCGGCGGCCAGCGCGCGGGCGGAGCTTTTGCCGTTCTCCAGAATCTGGGTGAGGTAGAGCGCGAACAGGCTGAGTTCCTGTCTTGATTTGGCCGTGAACTCTTCAATGGCTGTGGCGCGCATCTTCCATACGGCGATACCCGTCACGCCGCCGGCCATGATGAGCAGGGGAATGATGATCCCCAGCAGAACGCGAGTCTTTACCGATGCAAATTTCATGAGATGTTCCCCTTGCGCCCTGTTTTCAAAGGCTACGCAGGATATATCGGCAGCGCGTCCGTTGCGATTAGACAAGAGGATAGAGGCTGTTATATTGTCTGTGAATTATTGGACAATTTGTGTGCCGGTGCTGGCGGCGAATCTGGCGCGCGGGCGCCGGCAAAGGTTTGCCATTGACATTTTTGGCGACGGACTTATTTGAGACAGGCACGCTTCTCCTTAGAGGAAATATATTATGAGTAATACAGTATTAGTGAGCGTTACTATCGCCGCAGAGATTCTTCACGTTCTGGCAGACTGTCTGGAGGCTGCGGCGCGTCTTGCAAGGTGTCTTTTGGAAGTATTGCCCTCGCTGGGGGGGCTGGGATTATGACGTATGAGACCTTCTGAGCTGAAAGTCTCTCTAGCTGAGATAATTTACTTATCTTTATAAAGTAAGTAGTTATGGAGAAGCATGCGCTAAGGGCCCCTTTCGGGGCCCTTTTCTTTTTGAGGCGGGGAGGGCGGTCAGCGTCCGAGCAGGGCGGCAAGTCTGGCTTCCGCCCTGGCCTTCACGTCGTCGTCCATGTGGATTGCCACTGTCGCCACGGCCGCGGCGAGTATGCCAATGTCGTCGGTCAGGCCCAGAACCGGCAGAAGATCCGGGATCGCGTCGAGGGGGAGAATGAAATAGCCCAGCGCGCCGAGAATGACGGCGCGGGCGTGCGCGGGCAGATCGGGCTTTTTGAGGGTGTAGTAAAGGCGCAGGGCGTTTCGTAATCCTTCTTCGCCAAGATATTTCAGGCAGGAAAGCAGTTTTTCCTTCAGGCGGTTGTTGTCATAGGCGTGGCCGTAGGTCCTGATGGTGCGGATATCGGGGAGAGACATGGGGACTCCTTGCGGCGGATCGGGATTGTTGTTTTTCCGTTCAGTCTAGTCGCTGCGCGGGGGCTGGTCAACGGCGGGGAGGGTGTGTTTTTAGGGCGTGCCTTCGGGGGGCAAGCCGCGTCCTGCGGCTGCTGCCCGGCGCGTCCTGCGGCTGCTGCCCGGCGCGGGCGGCGGGTCGCCTGCCCGGCGGGGGGCAGGGGGCGAGAGGGGGCGCGCCCCCTCTACGCCCCCTTGCATCCCCCGTACACCCCGCTATCTGGGAAGGCGGGGGGCGTCTCCTGAATCCGGCAGTACCC
>CALUWU010000098.1 GCA_944324555.1 uncultured Desulfovibrio sp. | reverse complement strand
GGCGTCTTCGCTCCGGAGGCGGCTGGCCGGCCCTGCCCCTGCTGCGGCGCGGGGGCGGGCGTCTTCCGGGCCAGATCGCGGGGCGAGAGGGCGCGCGGCGGCATTTCCTTGATATGCACGTCCATCTGGGGGAAGGCCACTTCGATATTGTGCTCCCGCAGCAGGCGCTCGATGGCAAGGCGCGCGTTGGACGAAGTGGAAACCGCCAGATCGTAGTCCTGCACCCAGAAGCGCAGAGTGAAATCCAGCGTGCTTGCGCCAAAGTCGCTGAACAGCACCACGGGCGGCGGATATTTCAAAATATTTTCCGTACTGTTGGCGGCGCTGAGCAGAAGCTTCATGACCAGGGCCGTGTCCGAGCCGTAGGCCACGCCCACCACCACGTCGCGCCGCGTGGTGCGGCTGCTGCGCGTCCAGTTGGTGAGACGCCCCGAAACGAATTCGGAATTGGGCACATAGATGGAGGCGTTGTCATAGGTTTCCACCACGGTCGCGCGCACGCTGATCTTGCGTACCCGCCCCACGGTGCCGCCCACTTCCACAACGTCGCCTACCTGCATGCTGCGGCTGAAGATGAGCAGCAGGCCGGAAACGAAGTTGTTGACGATGGTCTGCATGCCGAAACCGATGCCTACGGAAAGGCCCCCGGCGACCACCGCCAGATTGTTCAGCTCCATGCCGAGCGACCGCAGGACAAAGAGTCCGAAGAAGGCCCAGGACGCATAGGTCAGCGTCGTCTGCAGGGGCGGAATGAGCGTGACGTCTATCTGCACGCGCCGGGGCAGACGCTGCAGGAAGAGCGTGCCCATGCGCACGAAGGTGCGCGTAATGAAGAAGGCGCTGATGATGAGCAGCACCTGCAGCATATTGAACTGCGTCGCGCCCACGTTGACGCCCTGAAGGACGTAATGACTCAGCAGCACGACCCCGCCGGGCAGGGTGCACAGCCACAGGGACACGGCCGCCAGCGCCAGCACCAGAATGCAGGGCGCGGCCAGCGCGAGCAGTATGCCCGCGAAGGCGGCGCTGCCGCCCTCCTTGGGCAGGCTGTCGTTGAGACGGCTGCACAGGGCCATGCTGGCCACGCTCAGCTGCAGGGCCAGGGCGCAGGAGGAATAGAGCAGATACAGGGCCATGCTGTAGATATGCAGACCGCACAGCGTCATGGCGACGCACACCCAGAGCATGACGCCCGCGCCCTTCATGATGCCGCGTTCCATCTCCGGCATGACGCCGGCCGACGACGCGGTCGCGCCGTCGGAGGAGATTTCCACGCTGTCGCTGACGGCGGCGGCGCGCCGGTAGCGCAGGCGGCGGCAGACGATCCGCCCCGCCAGCGCGAGCAGCCACAGGCCCAGCGCCGCCACGCGCGGCAACGGCAGATAGATGAGGATATAGGCGCAAAGCGTCAGCGGCATCAGATGCCAGAGCGGAGAGGGGCCGCGCGGCGTTTCCGGGTGCTGCAGCTGCCGCAGGTCCCACGCAAGGCACATCTGCCCGAGAATGAGGCTCATGTTGCCCAGGGCAAGAAAGACCCTGTAAAATTCGTTCGCCGCGGAAAGCGACGCCCCCGCGAGCGCAAGCCCCAGACAAATCCAGATGACGCTGACCCGGAAGATATGCCGGACGACGGGATTTTCGCTGCCGTGCCCGATGCGGCGGTACAGCATGAACGAGAGCAGGGAGGAAAGCGCGAGCATCAGCAGGCCGCGCAGGGCCGCCGTCTGCCATTCCTCCGGGGAAACGGGAATTTCCACCGGCATGCGGATGGCCATGATCTGCGGAATCACCGCCAGCATTCTGGACGCGCCTTCCCAGGCCTTGGCGCTGAGATAGGGCTCCGGCCCGCGCAGGTAATACTGCTTCCAGCTTTCCGGGAGCTGGGCGGCGATCTTGTCAACGTCCGCCTGCATGTTGTTCAGCAGCGTCTGGGCCGGCCCCATGGCCGTGTCGTACCGCTTGAGCAGGGCCGTCAGACGCATCTGCGCCAGGGAGATGTCCTTGAGCATGGACTTGAATTCCGGCATGATGCGCGCCGCGCTGCCCTTCATGGCGTCCGGCAGGGAATTGTCGATCTTGTTGACGCGATCCAGCGCGGCCTGAGCCTTGTCGCGCGCCTCCTGCGCCGAGTCCATCAGCCGGCGCACCTTGGCGCTGTTGGCGGCTATGCTGCGGCTTATGGATTCAAGTCCGAGCGGCCAGTTGTCTATGGAATTCTGCCAGACGACAATCCGGTGATATTCATCCTCGTAGGGGCGCAGCTTCTGCGCCAGCCCGGCCACCGTGTCCATGAAGCTGGAGCTTTGTTCCTTGGCCGTCTTCAGGGCTTCGCTTACCTGCGCGCGCTGCCCCTCCAGAAACTCGCGCAGCACGCTTTCGGCGCTTGGCGCGGCGTTGTCTTCCTGCTGAACCTCTTCCTGCGCTCCATCTTCCCGCTTTTCCCCTTCCGCCGGCGCTTCCTTGCGCGCGTCGTCGGCGCCGGCCGCCAGACAGACGCCGGCCGGGGCCGCCGTCAGCAGCAGGACGGCAAGCAGGATGAAAAACCATGAAAAACGAATCGGCGTGTTACGCATCGTGCAACGTTTCCTCCTGAACAGATTCCGCCGCCGCGCCGCCCGTCCCGCGCCCGAAGACGCCGCGCGGGGATTCCGGCGAACGCTTTCTTTACAAGACGGCGCGGCGACGGCATAGTCGCGGCATGGCTGCCTATACGACATTTCCCGATCCCATTCCACTCTGTCTTCTGCCCTGCCCCAACATTCACGCCGCGGCGGCGCTGACCCCCCGGGCGCTGGAGCAGGCCGGTCCGGGCTTTCTCCGCTCCCTGCGCGGGGCGCGGGTGCTCGTCAAGCCGAACCTGCTTACGGCAATTCCCCTTGCCTGCACGTCCCCGGAAGTCACGGCGGCCGCCTGCGCCTGGCTGCTGGATCAGGGGGCGCGGGTGACGGTGCTGGATTCCCCCGGTTTCGGCCGCGCCGAAAGCGTCGCCCGCGCCGTCGGCCTTGCCGACAGGCTGCGCCCGCTGGGGCTTTCCGTGCGGGGGCCGGGCGCCGTCGCGCAGCTCCGGCTGGACGTCGGCGCGACCTTCGGCGTCGCCCGCGAGGCGCTGGAATGCGATCTTGTCCTTTCCCTGCCGCGCGTCAAGGCGCACAGTCAGATGCTTGTCACGCTGGCCGTCAAGAATCTTTTCGGTCTGGTCGCTGGCATGAGAAAGGCGCTCATCCATACCCGCGAGGGCCGATCTCCCGAACTTTTCGCCGACGCCGTCGCGGCCCTCTGGGCCGCCCTGCCGCCGGTCGCCGCGCTGGCCGACGGCATTACGGCCATGCAGCGCACCGGCCCGAGCGGCGGCGTCCCCTACCCTCTGGGCCTGCTGGCCGCCAGCCCTTCCGCCGTGGCGCTGGACGAGGCCCTCTGCGCGACGCTGGGGCTTGAATTCGCGCGCACGCCGCTGGGCGCGGCGCTGGAACGCCGTTCGGCGCCGGGCTGCGCGGCCGCCGGCGCGCGCGTCCGCTATACCGACGCCCGTCCCGAGGAGGTCGCGGCGCGCGACTTTGAACTGCCGCGGGAACTGATGCACACCTCTTTCCGCCCGGGGCGGCTGCTGAAAAGCTGCCTGCGCCGCTTCTGCCTGAGCCTGCGTCGCTGAACGCCAACAGCAAGGAGATTTTCCCATGCCCGTCATTCTGCCCGGAGAAACAGAACTTTACGCCCTCACCGACAGCCGCCTGTCGCTCGGCCGCCCGCTGGAAGAGGTCGTGCGCGCCCTGCTCGGCGCCGGCATCCGCATCGTCCAATACAGGGAAAAAAAGATGAAGGGCGGCGAAATGCTGGAAGAATGCCGCCTCATGCGCCGCCTCTGCGACGAATACGACGCCTGTTTCATCGTGGACGATCATGTGGATCTGGCCATGATCAGCCGCGCCGACGGCGTGCATATCGGTCAGGAAGACATCCCCCTGCCCGACGTGCGCGCGCTGGTCGGGCCCGACATGTGCATCGGCCTTTCCACCCACAGCCCCGAGCAGGCGCGGGAGGCCGCGCGTCTGGGCGCGGACTATATCGGCGTCGGCCCCGTCTTCGCCACGCAGACCAAGGAGGACGTCGTCGCGCCCGTGGGCTTTTCCTATCTGGACTGGGCGGCGGCCGAGGCCGGCGTCCCCTTTGTCGCCATAGGCGGCATCAAGGAACACAATATCGGCGAGGTCGCCCGCCACGGCGCGCGCTGCTGCGCGCTGGTTTCCGAGCTGGTCGGCGCGCCGGATATCGGCGCGAAGGTCGAGGCCGTCCGCAGGGCCATGCGGGCGGGCATGAACCGCTGACGGCGCCCGCCCGCGCGGGCTTCAGTCGCGTTCCGAACGCTTCCCGCCCGGCAGCCGGAGCCGTCCTTCGGAAATGGTCAGGCCCGCAAGGATAAGCCCCATGCCCAGCACGGCCAGCGGCGTCACCGGCTCGCCCAGAACCGCAAGCGACGTCGCGACCGTGACCACGGGCACAAGATAAATGTACTGGCTGACGCTGGCGGTTCCCAGCCGGGAAAGCGCGAAATTCCAGAGCACGAAGCAGAGCGCCGAGGCGCCCAGACCAAGAAAGGCCAGATTGGCCGCCGCCGTCGGCTCCAGCAGGCGGCCAGCGTCCGCGCTCACGCCGGCAAAGGGCAGAACGGGCAGCATGAACAGCAGGCCCCAGCCGAAAATGCGCCGCGTGGCCAGAATCGTTTCGTAGCCGAGCTGGCCGATCCTGCGCGTGAAGATGGAATAAAAGGACCAGGTCAGCGCGGCCAGCACGGCCAGCAGGTCGCCCAGCGGATTCAGGCGCAGCACGGCGCCGCTGTTGACATGGATGCAGACGATGCCCGCCAGGGCAAACAGGAAGCCCGCAAAGAAGCGCGTCCGCAGGCGCTCGCCGAGCAGCAGGCGGGCCAGCAGGGCGGTAAGCAGCGGCGAGGCCGCCACCAGCACGCCCACGTTGGACGCCAGCGTATGCTGCAAGGCGATGTTTTCCAGCAGGAAGTACAGCGTGACGCCGCACAGGCCCGCCCCGGCGAACAGCAGCTCGCGCCGCGCGCCGCCCGTCCGCAACAGGCGGGGACGCGCGCACCACAGGGCGATCATGCCCAGAAAAAAGCGCAGGAAAAGGATCTCCGTCGGCGCGAAGAAATCCAGCAGGACCTTGGTGGAAACAAAGGTTACGCCCCAGACCACGGCGCAGCACAGGGCCGCCGCATGGGCCGCCCAGCGGCAGGAAGGATTCGCAAACGTCATGGGGTCGTTATTGGCGCTTCGGGCCGCCGCGTCAAGGGGGACGAAGCCCCGCCGCAATTTGCCTTGAAGCGGCAAATGTCGTAGACATACGCCGTACTTTCCTTTCCCGCCGCGTCGCCGGGCGGGCGGAACACGCCGCCTCCCGGAGACGGGCGCGCACGAAAGGGGCCGCATAACCCGGACCCGCGCAATCTCGCCGTCGCTGCCGACGGCACAAAGGATACTGTCATGAGCAACGTCGTTACCCGTTTCGCCCCCAGTCCCACGGGGCATCTGCACATCGGCGGCGCACGCACCGCCATTTTCTGCTGGCTTCTGGCCCGCCACTACGGCGGCAGCTTCCACCTGCGTATCGAGGATACCGACCTGCTGCGCTCGAAGCAGGAATATACGGACTCCATTCTTGCCTCCATGCGCTGGCTCGGCCTCGACTGGGACGGCCCCCTCAACTATCAGACCCAGCGCACGGAACTCTACAACAGCTATGTGGACCGGCTGCTGGAAAGCGGCCACGCCTACTGGTGCTCCTGCACGCCGGAAGAAGTGGAAGCCATGCGCGAACACGCCCGCGCCCACGGCCTCAAGCCCCGCTACGACGGGCGCTGCCGCGACAAGAATCTGGGGCCCGGCGAAGGCCGCTGCGTGCGGCTCCGCATTCCCCAGACCGGCAAGGTCGTCTTTGACGACATGGTGAAAGGGCGCATCGCCGTGGACGTCGCCGAACTGGACGACATGGTCATCCGCCGCGCGGACGGCATGCCCACCTACAACATGGCCGTGGTCGTGGACGACCACGAAATGGGCATTACCCACGTCATCCGCGGCGACGACCACGTTTCCAACACGCCGCGCCAGATTCTGATTTACGAGGCGCTGGGCCTGCCCGTCCCCCGCTTCGGCCATGTGCCCATGATTCTGGGGCCGGATCGGCAGAAGCTCTCCAAGCGCCACGGCGCGCGCGCCGTCATCGAATATCAGCGCGACGGCCTGCTGCCGCAGGCCCTTGTCAACTACCTTGTCCGTCTGGGCTGGTCGCACGGCGATCAGGAAATCTTCACCAGGGAAGAGCTGATCAACTTCTTCGACGGAACCAGCCTGAATCCCGCCGCGGCCGCGTTCGATCCGGCGAAGCTGGAATGGTGCAACGCCCATTTCATGCGGGAAATGCCCCTTGCCGAACTGGCCGCCCTGACGCGCCCCTTTGTCGAGGAAGCCGGCCTTTCCCGTCATGGCAAACCGCTGAGCGAAGGCGAATGCGAAAGCCTCTGCGCCATGTTCCGCGAGCGCGCCGCCAACCTCAAGGATCTTGCAAAGAGCTTCGCGCCCCTGCTGGCCGAAGCGGCGAACCTGCCTCTTGACGAAAAGGCCGCGGCCAAGAACCTGACGGAAGCGACCGCCCCGCGTCTCGCGGCGCTGGCCGACGTCTTCGAGGCCTGCGCTTCCTTTGACGCGCCGGAACTCGAAGCCGCGCTCAACGCCTACGTGAACGACAACGGTCTCAAGTTCAAGGACGTCGCCCCGGCCCTGCGGACGGCGCTCATGGGCTTCATGGGCGGGCCGCACCTGCCGGAAATCATGGCCTTCCTCGGCAGGGAGGAAACCCTGGCCCGCCTGCGGCGCGCCGCCTCCCGGATTCTGGACGCGTAGCGCCCCGGACCTCGAAAGGAACCCCGGCCCGGCGCGCGGCGCGCACAGGAAGGCCGCCCGCCGGCCGGGAAAACGCACGGGAATACATTATGGAAGTAGAACGCACCCCGCTTGAAGGCGTCCTGCTGATCAAGCCCAAGATTTGGGGCGACGATCGCGGCTACTTTGTGGAAACCTGGCAGCAGGAGCGCTATGCCCGCGAGGCGGGCATCAATCTGCCCTTTGTGCAGGACAACCATTCCATGTCCCGCTACGGTATCCTGCGCGGCCTGCATTTTCAGAAGACGCGCCCCCAGGGCAAGCTAGTCTACGTCTCCCTGGGCAGCGTCTTCGACGTGGCGGTGGATATCCGCGAAAACTCCCCGACCCGCGGCCAGTGGTTCGGAGTCGAGCTGACCGCCAAGAATCAGTGGCAGCTCTGGGTGCCGCCGGGACTGGCGCACGGCTTTGCCGTCACCAGCGAGATCGCCCACTTTCACTACAAGGTGACGGACGTCTACTGCCCTCAGGATGAAGGCTCCATTCGCTGGAACGATCCGACCATAGGCGTTCGCTGGCCCATAGCGGAACCTCTGCTGTCCGAAAAGGACAAGAACGCGCCTCTCTGGCGCCCCTAGGTTCGCGCGCAACCGGCTGGTCAGATGTCCGGGGGAAGGGAACGCCCTCTGCGCCGCCGTCAACGCCCGCAGCTTCCTTCGTCGCAACGGCGCGACCTTTCCGCGGCGAAACGGCGAAAGGCGTTCCCGCAATCCTTCCCCCGGACCTCCCATCCCTTCTCCCTCAAGCTCCCCCATCCTCCCCAAAACCCGCGCGCCATGCCTGACGGGTAAAGATGGATATTTTTCGCAACATGCAATGATACTGTTTTATTTTCATGTCGTTGCCGGGGAGCACGCCGGGAAACCAGCATCTGATAACGAGGCCTGAGCCTGGAGCATTTTCAGTTTGCAACGCTTTGCGTTTCAAACCCCACGGCCTGTTGTTTCGCGGAAAAACACAGTTTTTCCGCTCACTTTTGGCCGGGCGGCGCCGCCGCCTCGCGTTTCGCCCTTGTCAAGGGCGAAACGCCCTAACGCGAACACGAGAATTCCCGCCGTTCCGGGCCGGCTCCCGGCCCCGAAGGCGGGAACCCATTCATGGTAGGCCTTCATGATCCACTTCTTCCATGCGTGCCTGTCCGCGCTGCTGTGCTGCCTCGCGCTCTGGAGCCTCGCCCCCTCGCCGGGCTTCGCGGCCGAAATGCCGGACGCTCCCTCTCTCGACTTTGTGACCATTCGTCTCGGACAGGGCGAACGCGCCGTACTGGTCGTCGGCGGCATTCAGGGCGACGAGCCCGGCGGCTTTTCGGCGGCCACGCTGGTGGGCACGCGCTATGAAATTCAGGAAGGGGCCGTCTGGGTGGTTCCCAATCTCAATTTTCCCAGTATCATCCGCCGCTCACGCGGCCTTCACGGCGACATGAACCGCAAGTTCGCCAAGCTGGCGGAAAGCGATCCCCAGTACGCCACGGTGCGGCGCATTCAGGAGCTTATCCGTCAACCGCAGGTGGGGCTTGTGCTCCACCTGCACGACGGCAGCGGCTATTATCGCCCGCACCGCGAAAGCGATCTGTGCAACCCCAAGCGCTGGGGCCAGTGCATCGTCATTGATCAGGAAACTCTCGCGCCGCATATCTTCATGCACCGCCTCGGGGAGGAAGCCGCCTCCGTGGCGGCCGCCGTCAACGAACGGCTCATGGCCCCGCTGCACCGCTATCACGTCCACAACACCCGCACGGCCGAAGGCGACCGGGAAATGGAAAAGAGCCTTTCCTACTATGCCGTGCGGCACGGCAAGGCGGCCTTCGGGCTTGAGGCCAGCAAGGAATTCGGCGTGGCGCTGCGCGCCTATTACCATCTGCTGATGATCGAATCCTTTTTCCGCCAGGCGGGCGTGCGCTTTTCGCGGGATTTTGAACTCAGCCCTCCGGGGGTGGAAAAGGCCCTGAGGGAAAATCTTGGCGTGGCCTTTGCGGGCAACCGCATCTTCCTGCCGCTGGAAGACGTGCGCCCCTTTCTGCACATGGTTCCCCTGCCGCGCGACGCCGCGCGCGAAGCCGTCACCTCCAAACCCATCATGGCCGTCCTGCCCGGCGGCGACGGCGGGCGCCTGCGCGTCCATTACGGCAACCGCCTGCTGACCAGCATCGCGCCGGAATGGCGGGAGATGGACGAGAGCATTGACGGCATGGAGGTCATTCTGGACGGGCAGCGCCGCATGGCGGGATTCGGTCAGGTGCTGCACGTCAACGATTCGCTGGAAGTTCGCCCGCGCGCGGGCTATCGCGTCAACGCCATCGGCTATGATTCCGGCAAGGAAGATGAAAGCGGCCTGCCGCTGCGCCGCCGGATATTCACGGAACGCTTCTCCGTGGACAAGGGCGGCCGCGTCTACAGGGTGGAAGTTTACCGGGGCGAACGCTTCTGCGGCATGTTTCTGCTGCGCTTTGACGACGCCTGATCCGCGGTTCGCAACGCCGACAACAAAAAAAGACCGGGAAAACCGGTCTTTTTTTTGTTGCGGGAAAAAAACATTACTCCGCCTTCGCCGCGCCGCCCACCCAAAAACGAATGGAAAACCGCTTTTTCCACGAAACGACAGGCTATGGGGTTTGCAACGCAAGGCGTTGCAAATTGAATTTGAGGGGGAACTACGGAAACGCCTTTCCTCGCTTCGCTACGGAAAGGGCTGGGCCCCTTTTTGCCGCGAGCAGCGACCCGACGGGCGGCCGCAGGCCGTGCCCGTCAGGCGCCCCGGCGCCTTACGGCATCGGCAGCAGGGCAAAGGGATTCCTTCCCCCTCAAGACAAAACGTAATGAGTCCTGAGCCTAATGCGTGCTTTCCGAGGAGGGCGCGGCGGCGGTCTTCATGGACGCGGCGGCCATGCGCGCGGCCAGCTCCTTCACCTTGTCGGTTTCGCACCACTGGGCGAACAGGCTGCGCCACTGGGAAAAGTCCATGAAGGTCTGTTCGAGCTGTTCCTCATGCATCTGCACCCATGCGTTGAAAAGCTGCATGCGCGTCTGGAAGGAAGCGCTGTCGAACACCATGTCGGCCATCTGGCGGGGCATGGCCTTGCCGTCCAGATGCTGCACCACGAAGCTGCACACGGCCTGCTGCGAATTTTCAAAGGAAGCGGCCTTGCCGTTGAGATCTTCGGCCAGCGGCAGGAGATGGGCGTATTCTTCCCGGATGCGGGTCATGGCCTTGTCGGGCACGGCAAGATACAGCGAATGCTCGCCGTCAACGTCGTCGGCGTCGGCCTTTTCGGCGATGAAGTAGAAACGCAGCCAGTTTTCAAACATGACGGCTTCAAGGATGCTGACGACGGCCTGCTGAAATTGTTCCTGCTCTTTGGGCATGGGATTCCTCGCTGAAAGTTGCGTTCCGCGGATTCCCCCGCCCGCAAGGGCCGGCCCGGCGGCATGGGGGATTTTTTACAAGCAAGGGAGTGTACGGTCGCGACGGCGCGGCGTCAACACCCTTCCGGCCGCCGGGGGGAAAGGCCTCTTCCATTCTGGCAAGTCGGGGCTATTTGCGCTATGAGTAACATTTCCGCCGCACGGCGAACGGCCAGACGCCGCGTCGCCGCCTCCGAAGCGGCTCCCCCGACATCAACCCTTTCACGGATTCCATGATAGATTTCAGACAACGACTGAACGCCGCCCAGTATGAAGCCGCGACCTGCGGCGACGGCCCCGTGCTGGTCGTGGCCGGCGCCGGAAGCGGCAAGACGCGCACCATCGTGCATCGTCTGGCCTGGCTGGCGGAACAGGGCGTTCCGCCCGCGTCCATGCTCCTGCTCACCTTCACGCGCAAGGCCGCGCACGAAATGCTGCAACGGGCGGCCGACGTCAGCGAGCAGGGGCTTGCCGGCGTGCAGGGCGGCACCTTCCATTCCTTTGCCTTCAGCGTGCTGCGCCGCTGGCGCCCTGAGTGGCTCGAAGGCCGCGGCTTTTCGCTCATGGACAGCGCGGACATGACCGCCGCCGTCAAGGAATGCAAGGAAGCCCTCGGCATCGGCAAGGGGGATCGCTCCTTCCCGAAGACGCAGGCCGTCATCGGCCTGCTGAGCAAGGCCCGCAACAAGGAACAGGAACTCGACGTCATCCTGCAACGAGAGGCTTATCAGCTTCTGCCCCACGCCGAGGCCCTGGGGCGCCTGGGCGAGGCCTACGACGCCTATCGCCGGGAAAAGGGGCTGCTGGATTACGACGATCTGCTGTTTGAACTGGAAAATCTCCTGAAGCGCAACGACGAGGCCGCCGCGCGGCTGCGGGAACGCTTCCGGCATATTCTGGTGGACGAATATCAGGACACGAACCTTGTTCAGGCGCGCATCGTGCGCCTGCTGGCGGGGCCGCCCGACGCCGCCCCGCAGGAAATGGGCAACGTCATGGCCGTGGGCGACGAAGCCCAGTCCATCTACGCCTTTCGCGGCGCCAACGTCCGCAACATTCTCGATTTTCCCAAGCTGTTTCCCGGCGCGCGCATTATCCGTCTGGAGGAAAACTACCGTTCCACGCGGCCCATTCTCGACGTGGCCAACAGCGTTCTGTCGCACGCGGCGGAATCGTTTCACAAGCGTCTTTTCACACGCCGGGAGGGGGGCGCGCCGGTGCGCCTGATCACGCCCCTGAGCGACAAGACGCAGGCGACGCTCGTCGCGACGCGCATCACGGAACTTCTGGAACGTTACCGGCCCGACGAAATCGCCGTCCTCTTCCGGGCCGGCTTTCATTCCTTTCAGCTGGAAATGGCCCTCAACCAGCGCGGCGTCGCCTTTCGCAAGTACGGCGGCCTGCGCTACGCCGAAGCGGCGCACGTCAAGGACGCGCTGGCCTATGCGCGCCTTCTGCTCAACCCGCTGGACATGCCGTCGTTCACGCGGATTGCCGCGCTGCATCCGGGCGTCGGCCCCCGAACGGCCCAGAAGATCCATGCGGCGCTGGCCTCCGGCGACGCGGAACGGCAGCGCAAGGCGCTGGCGCGGCACGAGGGCCTGCGGGCGGACATGGACTTTCTTGACGGCCTGCGCGCGCGGACGCTCAGCCCCGCGGGCGTGCTTGCCGCCGTGGTGGAGCAATACCGCCCCCACATGGAGCTGGCCTATCCCGACGACTGGCCGCGCCGCCAGCAGGCGCTGGAAGAAATCGTGCAGATGGCCGCCGGCTACAGCGAACTTGACGTCTTCATCGCCGATCTGGCGCTGGAAACGCCCGAAGATGAAACAAGGGACGCGGCGGCAATCACGCTTTCCACCATCCATTCGGCCAAGGGGCTGGAATGGGACGCCGTCCTGATCATAGATCTGGCGGAGGATCGCTTTCCGTCGCGCCATTCCATGAGCCGCCCCGAGGAATTCGAGGAAGAACGGCGGCTGATGTACGTTGCCTGCACCCGCGCGCGCAAGGAGCTGGATCTGTACTGCCCGGCGACCATCTTTGACAGGGCGGAACGCGGCGCCGTGCCCGCGGGGCAAAGCCCCTTCGTGCGCGAGCTGCCCGCGTCGCTGACGGAAGCGTGGACCGAAGGCTACGGCGGCATTCTCCGGCGCAGGACATCCGGCGGCGCGGCCGTCGCCCGCCCGGAATGCTTCGACGACTGCCAGCTCCCGCCCGAGGAACAATCGCGGCTGCGCGAGCGCGGCGCGCCCATGCCGGCGGAACGCGCGGCCGCCCCGGCGGCGCCGGACGGGCAGGCCTGCGGCTACTGCCGCCACAGAATTTTCGGCAGGGGCAAGATTGTGCGCCGCCTGCCTCCCGACAAGGTTCAAGTGAACTTCCCCGGCTTCGGCCTCAAGGTCATTCTGGCGGAATACCTGCTTCCGGAGGAGTAGTTATGCCAACCCCGTTCACCTCTCCGCATTCCGAGGACGATATCCTGAAACGCCTGTCGCGCCACTTTCCCGAAGCGTCCGACGCCCTGCTCATCGGGCGCGGCGACGACTGCGCCATGCTGCGCCCGGGCGGCCCCCTGTGCGTCAGTACCGATCTTTTTCTGGAAGACGTTCATTTCCGGCGCTCCTACTTCACGCCCGAAGATATCGGTTACAAGGCGCTGGCGGTCAACGTCAGCGATCTGGCGGCCTGCGGCGCCCGTCCCCGCGCCTTCACCCTTGCGCTGGGGCTGCCCGCCGATATCGACAACGCCTGGCTGGACGCCTTCCTCGCGGGCATGGCCGACGCGGCCCGCCCCTGGCGCATGGCCCTGGCGGGCGGCGATCTGTCGCGCTGCGAACGGCTGCACGTTTCCATTACCGTCTGGGGAGAAGCCTACGGCGCCCCGGACGAAACGGTCTTTCTTGCGCGCGGCGGGGCCATGCCCGGCGACAGCATCTTTCTTGTGGGGCAGGTCGGCCTTGCCCGCGTCGGTCTGGCCGTTCTTGAACGGCACGGACGCGCCGCGCTGGAACGCTGGCCCGCGGCCTGCGCCGCCCATCTGCGCCCCCAGCCGCAGGTGGACGCCGGGCTCATGCTGGCCCGCGCCGGCAGCAACGCCCGTCTCCCCGTGCTCATGGATGTTTCCGACGGGCTGGCGCGGGATATTCCCCGCCTGCTGGGCTGCGACGAAGACGGCAAGGGAGGGCTTGGCGCCGCGCTGGTGCTGCCCCGGGGGCAGCTCCATCCGGAAGTCAGCCGTTACGCCGAGGCCCACGGGCTTGATCCCGTGGAACAGGCCTGGCTGGGCGGCGAGGACTACGCCCTGCTGGGCGCCTGCGC
The DNA here is from genome assembly GCA_944324555.1 of uncultured Desulfovibrio sp. Classification (GTDB taxonomy): domain Bacteria; phylum Desulfobacterota; class Desulfovibrionia; order Desulfovibrionales; family Desulfovibrionaceae; genus Desulfovibrio. The sequence continues at coordinate 7,888 of CALUWU010000098.1, read as the reverse complement.
GCCGGACATGCTGCTGCCGCTGCACGCCGCAATCCCCGGCTTCATGACCATCGGCGTGGTGACGGAAGAAGGCGTCACCTGCAACAACAGGCCGCTGGAAGAGCTGCGCGGCTTCGATCATTTCAGAGGAGACGCGCAATGACCGCCGCTCCGCTCCCCGACGCCGCGCCCGCATGGCGCGAGATCGTCCGCTGCTGCCGCGACGCCTGGCGGATCGGCCTGCTGCGCGGTTTCAACGGCAACGCAAGCCTGCGCCTGCCGCAAGGCGTTCTGATCACCCGTTCCGGCTGCGCCAAGGGGCGCCTGCGCGCCGCGGACGCCTGCCTGCAGGCCGCCGACGGAACCCTGCTGCACGGCGGCCCGGCCTCATCCGAAGGGCGCATGCATCTTGCCGTTTACGCGGCCCTGCCGCAAACGCGCGCCGTCCTGCATACGCACCCCCCGCTTCTGCTGTCCCTGTCGTTGCGGCTTGCCGCCCTTGATCCGCAGGGATGGCGGGACGACTTTCTGAACCTGCCGCTCTTTGAATCCCGCGCCTGGCGGCAGCGGATCGCGTTCGCGCCCTCCCTGCCCCCCGGCAGCCCGGAGCTTGCGCGGGCCGTGGCGGAGGCGGCGCAAACGGCCCCGGCCGTATGGATGGAGGGGCACGGCCTCTGCTGCCACGGCGAGGACCTTGATTTCTGCCTCGGGCTTTCCGAGCATCTGGAACACCTTGCCGCCGTGCAGCTCGCCCGCGCCGGCGAAACGGCGGCGTGAGCGGGCCGCCTGCCGGACTGCCCGGAACGGCAGGATTTGCGATGTTTCACGGCTTGAAAAAAACCCTGAAATCTGGGAGAAACAGGGCTGCGCGCCCCGCGCCGACACCTGATGTTTCATAAGGAGAAACGCATGTTCAAGCCCATTGCCACGGAAAAGGCTCCCGCCGCCATCGGTCCTTATTCGCAGGGAACGACCCTCAATGATCTTGTGTTCAGCTCCGGCCAGATTCCGGTCAATCCGCTGACCAAGACCATGCCCGAAAGCATCGCCGATCAGGCCCGGCAGTCTCTCAACAATGTGAAGGCCGTCATTGAAGCCGGCGGTTCCTCCATGAGCAAGGTGTTCAAGGTCAACGTCTTTCTGGCGGACATGGGCGACTTTGCCGCCGTCAATGAAGTCTACAAGGAATTTTTCTCCGCGCCCTATCCCGCGCGCAGCTGCGTCGCCGTGGCGGCGCTTCCGCTCGGCGCCCGCGTGGAAATCGAGGCCATCGCCGTCAAATAGCGCATTTTCAGTTTGAAACGCCGTGCGTTTCAAACCCTGCGGCCTGTCGTTTCGCGGAAAAACGCGGTTTTTCCGCTCGCTTTGGGCCTCGCGTTTCGCCTCTTTCATGGCAAAACGCCCCAGCGGTTTCTTCCTGAAGGGAAGCCTTCCGGGAACGCCCGCCAATCGCGCCGAGGCCGCCGCGGAAAGCCTTTTCAGGCTGAAAGGACGGCCGGAAACGACGCAACGACGAAAAAGGGGAACGCCCGAAGGCGTTCCCCTTTTTCGTTGCAAGATACTTTCGCGTTTCCGCGCGGGCACGGCGGCGAAAGGCGCCTTTCGCCGCCGTGCCCGCGCGGAAACCGTTAGTTGATTTCCAGACTCGTATTATTGAGCAGATAGTTGAGATCAAGAAGAATCAGCAGGCGATCGCCGAGCTTGCCGACGCCCCTGATATATTCGGAACCGATGCCCGCGACAACCGGCGGCGCTTCTTCCACGGTGGAAGCGGGAATTCGCAGCACCTCGGAAACGGCGTCCACAAGAAAGCCGACTATCTTCTGATCGAATTCCATCACGACAATGCGCGTGCTGGCGTTATGTTCCACAACGGGCTTGTTGAAGCGCGTGCGCATGTTGACCACGGGAATGACCTTGCCGCGCAGATTGATGACCCCCTCGATAAAGGAAGGGGCTCGCGGCACCATGGTGATCTGCATCAGGCGGATGATTTCCTGCACCGCCAGAATATCAACGCCGAATTCCTCGTCGCCGATATGAAAGGTCACCAACTGAATGAGATCGTCATCGTGTGCCTGCTCTGTGCTCTGCTGGCTCATGTACAATCCTCCGTAAGGCTGCAACGCATGCTTCTCTTATCGGCGAAAGCGCAAACAACCTTGAGGCCTGCGCCGCGATAACCCGCTTATTGTGCCACTGCCGGGTCGCAATCGCAAGAGGCGCCGCGCCGCGACGGGGCGGGAGACGTCAAAAAGACGCTTCGCGCTACTCGCTGTCTTCGGCCTGCGCCTTGAGGGCTTCGGTCTGCGCGGCCGTCGCCAGGGCTTCGAGCAGGGCGTCCAGCTCGCCTTCCATGATGCGATCCAGGGAATAGAGCGTCAGGTTGATACGGTGATCCGTGCAGCGTCCCTGAGGGAAGTTATAGGTGCGTATCCGCTCGGAGCGGTCGCCGCTGCCGACCTGCGCCTTGCGGTCCGCGGAAAGTTCGCTGTTCTGGCGTTCCTGTTCGGCGGCAAGGATGCGCGAGGCGAGCACCTTCATGGCGCGCGCCTTGTTCTTGTGCTGGGAGCGCTCGTCCTGACAGGTCACGACCGTGCCGGTCGGGATATGGGTGATGCGGACCGCCGATTCCGTCTTGTTGACGTGCTGGCCGCCCGCGCCGGAAGCGCGATAGATATCGATACGCAGGTCTTCGGGACGGATTTCCACATCCACTTCCTCGGCTTCGGGCATGACCGCCACGGTCGCCGCGGACGTATGAATACGGCCCTGCGTTTCGGTGGCCGGAACGCGCTGCACGCGGTGCGCGCCCGCCTCGAACTTCAGGTGACTGTAAACGCGATCGCCGGAAATAAGGCAGATGATTTCCTTGTAGCCGCCGGAATCGGAGGGAGATTCGCTCATGACCTCCACTTTCCAGCCCTTGAGCTCGGCGTAACGGCTGTACATGCGGAAGAGATCGGCGGCGAAGAGCGCCGCCTCCTCGCCGCCCGTGCCGGCGCGGATTTCCAGAATGGTGTTCTTTTCGTCCAGCGGGTCCTTGGGCAGGAGCAGCACCTTGAGCTTCTGCTCGATCTCCGGCAGTTCCGCCTCGCGCGCGGCGATTTCTTCCTGCGCCATGGCCTTGATGTCCGGATCGGGATCATGCAGCAGGGCCTTGTTGTCCTCGATATCGCGCACGGCGTCGCGATGGCGGCGGAACAGCTCCACCACGTCGCGCAGATCGGCGTGGGCCTTGGTCAGCTTGCGGTAGTGATCCTGATCGTTGAAGACTTCCGGATCGGAAAGAGCCTTTTCCAGCTCCATGTATTTCTTTTCCAGACCTTCCAGCTTGGCAAACATAGACACTCCTCGAAGAATGTGCGCCCCCTTCCGGCGGCGCGCATGCGCGGATGCGGCGGCGCGGAGGGGGACGCGCGAAAAGAAAGGGGGAAGGGCGGAACGCCGGCGGTCAGTCGCGCGCGGGCGTTTCGTCCTGCAGGCTGTACGGCGCCGTCAGCACGCGCGCCCGCTCTTCGGGACCGAGCGCCGCGGCAAGGGCGACGACGGCGACCTCCAGCTGCCCCTCGTCCGGCTCGTCGGTCGTCAGGCGCTGCAACGCCAGGCCCGGCGCGCGCAGGATCGTCGCCGGGAGGCCGTCGTCCAGCCGGGCGGCGAAACGGATAAGCTCGTAGGCCAGGGAGCTTATGGGCGCAATCAGCGCAATCTTGAACAGCAGCGTTCCCGCATGCTTGAGCCAGACCTGATCCGGAGTCCAGTACCGCAGCAGCAACGGAACAAGAACCGCGTGCAGCACAATGGAAATGCAGATCACGAACAAAAGAAAGGTCGTGCCGCAGCGGGGATGCAGGCGGCTCATGCGGGCCGCGAAATCCGCGTCGACCGTCTGCCCGGATTCAAACGCGTGTATGGTCTTGTGCTCGGCCCCGTGATACTGGAACACGCGCCGGATATCCGGCACAAGAGAAATGGCCCGGATATACAGCATGAAGATGCAGCACTTGAAAAAGCCGTCCCAGAGATGGAAGCTCAGCCCCTCCACGGCGCCGCCCAGCCCCAGCCACTGCATGAGCAGCGACAGCGCGTGCGGCGCGACGACAAAGAGCGCGACGGCCATGCCCACGGCGCAGAGCATGGTCAGCGCGAGCTGCCAGCCTTCCAGAGGTTCCTCTTCTCCTTCGGCCAGAGCCTCGGCGGAACGGTTCAGGGCGCCGACGCCGTTGATCAGGGTTTCCAGCAGCAGGGGGAAGCCGCGCGCGAAGGGCAGCTTGAGCAGGCGGCAGCGCGTCAGGCTGAACCAGGGCAGCCGCCGGGCCTGAATGCTGCCGTCGGGCATTCTCAGGGCCAGCGCGTAAACGTCGGCGTTACGCATCATGACGCCTTCCATGACGGCCTGTCCGCCGACCGTGGGGCAGTCCGCCGCCAGCAGCGCCGCGGCGAGCAGCCGACGGCGACGCCGCGCGCCGGAAAGGGGGGATTGCATGTCCTGTTTCCTTGCGCGCGTCACGGCGCGCACATTTCCGCGCCGTCGACGGGGATTGCGTCGGCGCGCAAAAAGTCGAGCCTCCGCCAAGGCCGTGCGCCGCAAAGCGCGCAACAGCCCCGCCGGAGGCGAAACATGGCGTCGCCCACGCCGCGAGGCGAAGGCGACATACCGCACGAGGCGAAGCGAAACGCGCGACGCCTACTTCTGTTCAAACTTGGCGTACTTCTTGCGGAAGCGGTCGATGCGACCGGCGGTGTCAAGGAAGCGCTGCTTGCCGGTGAAGAAGGGATGGCAGGCGGAGCAGACTTCCACGTGCACCTGTTCGCCCTTGGTGGAGAGCACTTCTTCCTGATTGCCGCACGCGCAGGTGATGGTGGCCTTGTAGACGGTGGGATGAATGTCTTTTTTCATGATTGCTACCTCATAACATCGGCATGTGCCGCTGGTTTTCGCGGGATTGCTCGTCCCGTGCGGCCCTTGCGGCGCGATTTCACGGGATGAAGGCTCAAATGTCTAGCCTGTTTCGCCGCTTTTGGCAAGTCTGGAGCCGTCCCTTTCAGCGGAAACCGCAACGTCGTCGCGCCCGCGCGGCGCCGCGGCGGCGTCGCGACGCAGGAACAGGGCCATGTATTCCTGATTGCCCTTCGGCCCTCTGACGGCCGCGGGAACCACGCCCGCGCACTCCAGATCGAGCTGGACGTCGCAGAAGGTCACGATCTTGTCCACGGCCCGCCTGCGCGCGGTCTCGTCGCGCACTACGCCCCTGACCGTCTCTCCCGGCCCCAGCTCGAACTGGGGCTTGATCAGGACGGCCGCCCTTCCGCCGGGCTTCAGCCACGTCATGCAGGGCGGCAGAACCAGCGTCAGGGAAATGAAGGAGACGTCGGCCACAACAAGATCGACGCTCTCGGGAATCAGCGAGGCGGGCGCATGCCGCAGGTTGACGCCCTCAAGATTGATCACCCGCGGGTCCGCGCGCAGCTTCTCGTGCAGCTGATTCCGCCCCACGTCCACGGCGTAGACGCGGGCCGCGCCGTGCTGCAGCAGGCAGTCCGTAAAGCCGCCCGTGGACGCGCCCGCGTCGAGACAGACGAGATCCCGCGCGTCCAGCGCGAACTTGTCCATGATGGTCAGCAGCTTGTACGCGCCGCGGCTCACGAAGCGTTCCGCCTCCAGCAGCCGAAAGCGCGTGTCCTCGGGATAGAGATGGCCCGGCTTGTCAACCTTGAGCGGCGGCGCTCCGGGGGGCAGCCCGGCGTCTTCCAGCGCGATCTTGCCCGCCATTATCAGCCGCCGGGCCTGTTCGCGGCTTTCCGCCAGCCCCTGGGCGTGCGCCAGCGCGTCGGCCCGCTGCCGCGCCGCCTTGCGCTTCTTCGGCGGCCTTTCCTCTTGATTCATGCGAACCCCTTGCACATTTTCAGTTTGAAACGCGTTGCGTTTCAAACCGTACGGTCTGTCGCTTCGCGGAAAAGCGCGGTTTTTCCCCCGCTTGGGCCGTGGGCGCCGCCGTCTCGCGTTTCAGCCTTTTCAAGGGTGAAACGCTCCTGTTCCGTCTTCAGGAAAAAAGCGTTTCCGCCGGAACGCGGCCGCCGCCCCGCCGTCAGCGCGGCAGAAGCTGCCGCAGCGCCGTGCGGAGAAAGGCCAGAATGCTGTCGTAGCGCTGTTCCTGCCGCACAAGGTTGGCCATGTCCCACAGCACGAACACGCGAAAGCCGCGAAAGAAGAGCGATTGCAGCGGGCGAAGCCCGCCGGGCAGACCCGCCGCCCTGACGGCGGCGCTCCCCATGACGACGACGCCCCGCGCCCGCAGCAGCCGCAGCCCCGCCCAGAAGGCCTCGGCGCTTTCCAGCTCCGGCGCGTCCGGCGCCGCCGACGCCGGCATGCACACGGGCCAGAACGTATGCGTGCCCGCGGGATAGCCGAGATCCCGGATCATGCGACGGAAAAAGTCCCGCCTGTCCTGCATGGCGCAGGGGACGTCCGCGCCCTGCTCTTCCGGCCCGTTGCCCAGCAGATCCGCGCCAAGATGCCTGTACGTCCAGCCCACGCGCCCCGGTCTGGTCAGCGCCAGCCGCTCCTGCCAGGGCTGCGGCCATTGCTGTTGCGGCAACGGCTGCCAGACGGCGCGCGCCGCCGGCGCGGGGGGCGGCGCCTGCGGCGCCGGACGCTGCGGATGCCGCTGCGGCGGCGCGGCCCTGCCGGGCGCGACCTCCGGGGGCGGAAGCCGGCGCGCAGGGCGCTCTGGCGCGGCGCGCAGGGGCGCGAGGGCGGGAGCCGTCCCCGGCGGGGCGCAGGCCGACCATTCCGCCGGCAGATCGTCGGGCGAAAGCAGATAGCGCAGTCCGCTGCCGCGCCAGGGGGCGGCAAGGGCGTTCAGACGCTCAAAAGCCATGACCAGAGTTTCCAGGCGACGTCGGCCTTGCTTTGCGAGGGCCAGATCTCCTCGCGGCCGTTCTTGTCCTGAACGGCCATGCTGTTGTCGTCCGTCCCGAAACCGCAGCCCGGCGCGTTGACGGCGTTCCCCGCCAGCAGATCGGCCTGCTTGCGCTCGCGCTTGCCGCGAACAAGGGCCATCAGCGCGTCCATGTCGGGCGCGGTCTCCGCCGCGAAGCCGAGCGCCTTCTGCCCTTCCCGCCGCGACAGCGACAGGGTGCGCAGGATATCGGGATTGGGCGTAAAGTTCACGGAAAAGCCCCCGGCGCCGTCGGCCTTCTTGAACTTGGCCTCTCCGTAGGGCACGGGCGAAAAGTCCGCCACGGCCGCGCAGAACGCGCCGAGATCGGCGTCTTTCCACAGCTCGCGCGCGACCTCGAACATTTCCCGGGCGGAGCGCACGTCGTGCCGGCGCACGCCCTCCGGCAGGGGCGGGCAGCCCGGTCCGCACACGGCGTCGACCTCCGCGCCGCGCAGCCATGCGGCCGTCGCCAGCGCCGCGCCCATGCGTCCGCTGGAAGGATTGCTCCAGAAGCGCACGCCGTCCCACGGCTCGCGCGTGGGCCCCAGCGTCACCAGAACGTGCCGCCCCGCCATGTCCTGTTCCGACAGGGCCTGAAGGCAGGCAAGCAGCAGCGTGTCCGGCGGCGCAAGGCGTCCCTGCCCCTGATCGCCGCAGGCCGTGCCGCCGGTATCGGGCGACAGGACGCGCACGCCCCGCCGCCGCAGGACGGCGACATTCTCCTGCGTGGCCGCGTTGGCCCACATGCGGGGATTCATGGCGGGAGCCGCCAGCAGCGGCCCGTCAAAGGCCAGCGCCTGGGCCGAGAGCATGTCGCAGGCCCGCCCGGCCGCAAGACGCGCCAGCGCGTCGGCGGTGGCGGGCGCAATGAGCATGGCCTCGGCGCGCTGTCCCGGTTCCAGATGGGCGAAGGCTTCCTCGCCGAAGATTTCCTGACGCGGCGCGTGATTGACGTAGACGGGCAT
>CALUWU010000097.1 GCA_944324555.1 uncultured Desulfovibrio sp. | reverse complement strand
TTTCCGGCAGGAAAGGCGTTCCCGTAGTCCTTCCCCCCGGGCCCCCATCCCTTCCCCAGCGCGCTTTTATCGGGGAAAGAGTCAGGAATACGAGGCGACCCCGCCGCCAAAGACAAGCGGCGTGTGTATAGTTTTTTTATTTTATCTATTGAAATTATTTGTAAATTTGTGTTAACAGGCCCCGGGAAGGGCGAAAGAGAAAATTTTTACGGGAGGGTGGCATGCAGCTTCTGCAAAAGGCCAGAGCCGCCGGCTGAGCGGCGAAAATGGCTCCAGGGGCCCTGGAGCGGCTGTTATGCGGTTTGTCTTCCGCCATGCCGCCTTCGCTGGAAGCGCGCGTGCTGGCCGGAAGAAGCGGGAACGAGGACGCGGCCGTCGTGCGCGCCCCCGCCGGGAAGGCGCTGGTGCAGACGGTGGACATTCTCGCGCCCATCGTCAACGACGCCTTTCACTTCGGGCGCATCGCCGCCGCCAACGCGCTTTCCGACGTGTACGCGCTGGGCGGCGAACCCTGGTGCGCCATGAATATTGCCTGCTTTCCGCAGGAACTGGCGGAAGACGATCCGGAAGGCGTCCTGTCCGCCATTTTGCGGGGGGGCGCGGAAGCCGCCGTGGAAGCCGGCGCGGTCGTCGTGGGCGGGCATACGGTGCAGGACGACGAGCTCAAGTTCGGCCTGTCCGTCACGGGACTGATTGACCCGGAACATATCGCGGAAAATCGCAATCTGCGCCCCGGTCTTGCCCTTGTGCTGACCAAGCCTCTGGGAACGGGCATTCTTGCCACCGGCGTCAAGGCCGGGTGGGACGGCGCCGAGGAAAGCGAAGCGGCCCTGTGCCGCTGGTGCGGCCGGCTCAACAAGTTTCCGGGCGAGGCCATCCGTCGTTTCCGCCTGCCGGCGGCCACGGATATAACCGGTTTCGGTCTTGCGGGGCACGCGCTGGAAATGGCGCGGGCCTCGGGCGTGTGCGTGGCGCTGGACATGGCGGCCCTGCCGCTGCTGCCGCGCGCGCTGGACTATGCCAACGACGGTCTGATCCCGGCGGGCAGCTACAACAATCGCCGTCACTGCCTCTGCGCGCTGCGTCGCGACGGCGAGCTGGACGACGCGCTGGAGATGGTTGCCTTTGACGCCCAGACCTCCGGCGGGCTCCTGCTGGCGACGCCGCGGGATCGCCTGGACGAAGTCCGGGCCTTCCTGCGCGAGAACGGCGAACTGGACGCCGTGGTGGGAGAGGTTCTGCCTGCGCGGGAAGACGGAACGGCGCTGCTGCTGCGCGCCTGAACCCGGGGAGAAAAGGAGTCGGGGAAGCATGGGGAAAGCTTCGCGTGAAGTATTGGGGTCTAGACTGGGATTTCTGCTGCTGTCGGCCGGTTGCGCCATCGGTCTCGGCAATATCTGGCGTTTCCCCTATATTACCGGCCTGTACGGCGGCGCAGCCTTTGTTGTCATTTATCTGTGCTGCCTGCTGGCGGTCACGCCCATTCTTATCATGGAAATTGCCGTGGGGCGCGCGGCGCGCTGCAATATGGGGCGCGCCCTGCGGAAACTGGAGCCGGAGGGCACGAAATGGCATCGTTTCGGCTGGCTGGCGCTGGTTGGCAGCTACCTGCTGATGATGTTCTATACCGTGGTCACGGGCTGGCTGCTTTCCTATTGCTGGTTCGCCCTTTCCGGGCAGTTGTCGGATCTTGATCCGGCGGGCGTGGCGGCCTTTTTCGGCGGCGCGCTGGCAAATCCCTGGTTGCAGGTCGCGGGCATGAGCGTCGCCGTGTTTACGGGCTGCTTTGTCTGTTCGCTGGGCGTGCAGAAGGGCGTCGAGCGCATCGTCAAGGTGATGATGGGCGGCCTTTTCCTGATTCTTGTGCTGCTTGTCTTTCGTTCGCTGACGCTGCCGGGCGCCGGGGCGGGCGTAACCTTCTATCTGGCGCCGGATTTCGGGCGTCTGTTCGACACGGGCTTTTTCACCGCCTGCAACGCGGCGCTGAATCAGGCCTTCTTCACCATCTCCGTGGGCATCGGCTCCATGACCATTTTCGGCAGCTACCAGTCCGACGACCGCAGCCTTGCGGGGGAGGGCGTCTGGATTGTGGGCATGGACACCTTTGTGGCCATCATGGCCGGCCTTGTGATCTTTCCGGCCTGCTTTGCCTTCGGCGTGGACGCCGGAGGCGGCCCCGGCCTGATTTTCGTGACTCTGCCCAATATCTTCAACGCCATGGAGGGCGGCCGTATCTGGGGCGTCCTCTTTTTCGTCTTCATGGCCTTTGCTGCCTTGTCAACGGTCATCGCGGTTTTCGAGAACATCATATCCTACAGCATGGATGTATGGGGCATGTCGCGGCGCGCTTCGGCCCTGCTGCATCTTGCGGGGCTGTGGCTGTGCTCCCTGCCGTGCGCTCTGGGCTTCAACGTGCTGGCCGACTTTCAGCCCATGGGGCCGGGCAGCAGCGTGCTTGATCTGGAAGATTTCCTGATCAGCAATAATCTGCTCTTTGTCGGCACCCTGATGTTTCTTTTCTTCTGCTGCACTCGGCGCGGCTGGGGATGGGAAAATTTTCTGGCGGAGGCCAACAAGGGCGCGGGGCTGCGCTTTCCGCGCTGCCTCAAGGGCTATCTGACCTATGTTCTGCCCTGTCTGATTCTGATTGTTTTTGTCATGGGCTATGCGGAGCGCCTGAGCAAGTAGCCGGCGCCGGTTTCCGGGAGAATTTCTATGGCTGAGAAGAAATCGCGTGAAATGTTGAGCAGCCGTCTGGGCTTTCTGCTGCTGTCGGCCGGTTGCGCCATCGGTCTTGGCAACGTCTGGCGCTTCCCGTACATCACGGGCAATTACGGCGGGGCGATCTTCGTCGGCATCTTCCTGATCTGCCTGCTGGCCGTCGTGCCCATCATGATCATGGAATTTGCCGTGGGGCGCGCGTCCCGGCGGAACATGGGCCTTGCCTTCGGGCGTCTTGAGCCGGAAGGGACCCAGTGGCATCGCTTTGGCTGGTGGGCGCTGGTAGGCAGCTATGTCCTTATGATGTTCTACACCGTGGTGACGGGCTGGATGCTGCTTTACTGCTGGTATACGGCTTCCGGAGCGCTGAGCGGACTGGAGCCCGCGCAGGTCGGCGCGTTTTTCGGCGAGGTGCTGGGAAGCACGGAAACGCAGGTTCTGGGCATGACGCTGGTGGTGCTTATCGGTTCGGGCATCTGCGCCATGGGGGTGCAGAAGGGCGTCGAGCGCGTGGTCAAGCTGATGATGGCCGGCCTTGTCCTGATCCTGCTGGTGCTGGTGGGGCGCGCCCTGCTGCTGCCCGGCGCGATGGAGGGGGTGCGCTTCTATCTTGTGCCCGACGTGGACAAGTTCCTGGAGCAGGGCGTTTTCAACGTCGTCAGCGCGGCCATGAATCAGTCCTTCTTCTGTCTTTCCGTGGGCATCGGGGCCATGACCATTTTCGGCAGCTATCAGGGCAAGGAACACGCCCTGACCGGCGAAGCCCTGTGGATCACCCTGTTCAACACGCTGGTGGGCATCTTCGCCGGTCTGATTATCTTTCCCGCCTGCTTTTCTTTCGGCGTCGCGCCCAACTCCGGGCCCGGTCTCGTGTTCGTGACCCTGCCCAACATCTTCAACAACATGTTCCTCGGCCGTCTGTGGGGAACGCTCTTTTTCATTCTCATGGCCTTCGCGGCGCTGTCCACGGTCATTGCCGTGTTCGAGAACATCATTTCCTACAGCGTCGACGTATGGGGCATGCCGCGCCGCCGGGCCGTTGTCCTGCACTTTTTCGGGCTCTGGCTGCTTTCCCTGCCGTGCGCTCTGGGCTTCAACGTCTGGTCCGATTTCCAGCCCTTCGGCCCCGGTTCGTCGGTGCTGGATCTTGAGGATTTCATCATCAGCAATCACATGCTGCCGCTGGGCGGCCTGTTCTTCCTGCTGTTCTGCTGCGTGCGCTACGGCTGGGGCTGGGACAAGTTCATTGCCGAAACGGATACCGGCGAAGGCATGAAGTTCCCGGCATGGCTGCGGCCGTACCTGACCTATGTGCTGCCTTTCGTGATTCTCTTCCTTTTTGTCATGGGCTATGTGGACAAGTTCGGCGGCTAGAGCCGGGCTATTTCACTAATACCCCCGGAGTGTTGGCAGGCCCTGATCGCCCGGGGCGCCCCGAGGCTTGCCCTTCGGGCTGGCTCAAGGCATACTGGACGCCCGCCCTGCGGCAAAATTCGCCATTACAAGGAGAAATCATGAGCGAACTGCTGTTGAACAGCCGCCCCGCGCGCAAGAAGTCGGCGTTGCGCGAATACGCTGAAGCGCTTTTGGTCGCGCTGCTCATCGCCTTCTTTATCAGGACCTTTGTGGTGCAGGCTTTCAAGATCCCTTCGGAATCGATGGTGCCGACGCTGCTGGTGGGCGATCATCTGCTGGGCAACAAGTTTGCCTACGGCATCAAGGTTCCGTTCACTGATTTTTATATCTACAAGGGCGAAGATCCCAAGCGCGGCGACGTGGTCATCTTTGAATACCCCAACGATCCTTCGGTCGATTACATCAAGCGCGTCATCGGCCTGCCCGGCGACACCATCAAGGTCGTGAACAAGCAGCTTTACGTCAACGGCGAGGCTGTGCGCGAACCCTACATTCAGTTCATCGACGGCGACGCCATCCGGCCCATTCGCGATAATTTCGGCGAAGTGACCGTGCCTCCGGGCAAGTATTTCATGATGGGCGACAATCGGGACAATTCCGAGGATTCGCGTTTCTGGGGCTTTGTGGATCGTTCGGCCATGCGCGCCAAGGCCTGGCGTATCTACTGGTCGTGGGAAGGCTTTACCGGCAAGGGCGTGAGCGAAAGCGTGCGCTGGGATCGCCTCGGCATGGAAGTGAAGTAACTCGTTCCCGATTTTTCCCGCTGTCGGGATTTCGGGACGTTCGGGAGAGCCGTTGCGACCCTCTCCGCGCCGGACGGACAGGCGCGGAGAGAGCTTGCGCGGCTCTCGCTCTTTTGCTAATGTGCGGTGCATTGTGCGAGAGTGGCGGAATTGGTAGACGCACTGGACTTAGAATCCAGCGGCCTGGCCATGCGGGTTCAAGTCCCGCCTCTCGCACCAGTTTTGCATCTGAAAGAGCGGTCGCGTTCCGGGAACGTGACCGCTCTTTTTTCTCTTTGGCGAGGGGATTCATTAGGTTTTGTCTTGAGGGGGAAGAAACCCCTTTTGCTTGCGGCAAAAAGGGGTTTCTTCCCCCTCAAACTCCCCCATCTTCCCCAAAACCCGCACGCAACATACTGGCAGGGCAATATAGGCATTTGTATAGCATGAAGTTATATTTTGTTTTTTGCATATTAAAGCATTTTCAGGTTGAAATGCTTTGCATTTCAAACCATACGGCCTGTCGTTTCGCGGAAAAAGCGCGGTTTTTCCGCTCGCTTTGGGCCGGGCGGCGCGACGCCGCCGCCTCGCGTTTCTCCTTTTTCAAAGTTGAAACGCTCTCGTTGTTTTTATTCGTTGGAGCCCTGTTTACCCGTCAGAAGACGGGTACAGATATCATGGTTCAGGAAAATTCGGATAATTTCTTTGTCATTTTTGTCCAGAAAGATAAATTCAAGGTTGTCATAGCCATTACGAAAATTTTTTTTGTTTACATCACAGAGGTAGTGGGAAAAGACCTTTCGCATGAGAGGTTCGGAAAAGTTCGCGTAAGCCTCTTCTCTTGTGCCATTTGTTATAGCGATGGTCTGTGTTACTTTGTTGTTTTTCGGATCAAAAGAGATATCTTTAAGGAATCTTGTCTCCTTCAGCTGGAGAGGCAGTTGTTTTTTTATTTCTGCGATGCTCAATTCTTTTTTGAACGCCATATGCGTGGGCAGGTCAAACTTTTTCGTCAGCATATCGTCAGAAAGAGTTGTGCATGCCGCAGAACAGAGAATAAAAGCAATCGGTCCTATCTTTTTACAGATTGTGCTCATGAGTATATCGGCAATGACTCCGTGCATATCTTTCTCTCGCAGAGGAAAGGCGGTCACGCTCCGAAAGCGTGCCCGCCTCTGTTCTTTCTTCATCCTTCCGGGGGACGGTCGGCACTGGGAACGCGTCGGCGTATCCGCAGCTTTTCATCCTCCTGAATAAAGCGCGTTTGGGGAAGGGGAGGGGCCGGGGGAGGGGGAACCCCTTTGCGCGCCAGCGAAAGGGGTTCCCCCTCCCCCGCACTAAAAACTCTCCTATCCCCGGCGCATCTGTTCCACCAGAGCGCTCAGCTCCCTTGCCTGCCGCGCCAGTTCGGCAACGGCCTGCGCGGATTCGTTCAGGGTCCGGGCCATGTCCGCGGCCGTCATGTTGACGTCGTTGATGGAGCGGTTGATCTCGTCGCTGGCGGCGGACTGCTCCTGACTGGCCGTCGCTATGGCGCTGACCTCGTCGGCTGTATTGTCGGCGTCCCGGACAATGGCCTCAAGGGCTTCTCCGGCCTGCGCCGAATACTGCGCGGCCTGCTGAATTTCGTTGACCGTGGCGTCGACCGCCGCCATGCTCTTCTGCATGCTGGACTGAATGGCCTGAACGGCGCCGCTGACTTCGTTGGTGGAGGCCATGGTCTTTTCGGCCAGCTTGCGGACCTCGTCGGCCACGACGGCGAAACCGCGCCCGGCTTCTCCGGCTCTTGCGGCCTCAATGGCGGCGTTGAGGGCCAGCAGGTTTGTCTGATCCGCAATATCGGAAATGACGCTCATGACCTGGGTGATGGAGGCGGCGTGCCGGTTCAGCTCGGTCATGTCCGTCTTCAGCGTCAGCGAGGCGTCGTGCATGCGGCGCGTGCTTTCGAGCGAGGCGTTGACGATATCCTTGCCGTTGTTTGCCTGCTGCCGCGTTCCCGCCGAGGACTGGGACGCGTCCGAAGCGTTGCGGGCCACTTCCTGCACGGTGACGGTCATTTCGTTCATGGCGGTGGCGGCTTCGCTCAGGCGCGTCGCGGCCGCGCCGGCGCTCTGGCTCACCTGTTCCACCTGTTCGGAGAGGCGGTCGGACGCGGCGGAAAGGGCGTTGACAATGCCTTCGAGCTGCTCCGCCGCGTTGAGCATGCCGAGGCGTCTGGCTTCCTCCGCCTGCCTGCGGGCATCGTCCGCTTCCTGCACGGCCTGCCGGGCGATATCCGTCTGCTTGCGCGCCTCGTCCGTCTGCTGTTGCGAGGTCGCGATAAGATTCCGCAGATGGGCGACCATGCGGGAAAGGGCCTCGTACAGGGTCTTCAGTTCGCCGCGAAGATTCTTCGTCGCGCTTTCCGCATTGAGATCGCCCGCGGCGACGTCGTTGGCGTAGCGGACAAGGGCGTTAAGGGGTCTGCTTATGGACGCGGCCAGCAGCAGCCCGAAAATTGCCATCAGGATCGCGACCGCGAGGCTGACGGCGGCAATGATGGTCATGGCGGAGTTTGAGGCTTCAAAGATCTCCGTCTCGTCTTCGAGGTAGACGATTTTCCAGCCGTGACCGATGGAGTGCGAGGCGGCCATGACGGACCTGTCGTCATAGGCGAGGGTCGCGACGCCGTCGGGCTGGCTCATGACGCGTTCAAGTTCGGGGTCCTTGAAATCCTTTCCGAGTATCTTTCCCTCGTTTTCAGGGGCAAGGGGAGAGCAGAGGATGCGTCCTGTGTGTTCGAGCAGCAGGATGCGCCCCGTCTTGCCCAGGCGCATGGCGCCGATGATTCGGGACAGATCTTTCAATGAAAGATTTATGCCAAGAATGCCGATAAGCCGGCCGTCGGGGTCCTTTATCTTGTAGGTTACGTTAGTGACGTAAATATTCTTGATATTGCGGTATACGGTATTAAGGCCAAGATCGGACGGATTCTTTCTGGCTTCAAGATACCACGGGCGACGGGAGATATCGCGAAACGGCGGCACCTTGAATCCGTCCATCGAAGTTGCGTAGCTGCCGTCCTCGTAGCCGATGAAGACCTGGGAGTAGTCTTCATGGGCCTTGTCCATGTGAACGAGCAGGTCGATAACGGCGCGGGCCTCGGGAGACAGGTCTGCGTGCCGGTAGGCGCTTTCATTGGGCTCGTTCTTGAAATTGGGCATTTTTCCCAGGCTGCCGGCAATTTCGGGCATGCCGCCAAGGACGACGGCGTTGCTTTGCGTGGTGGCGATCAGCTTGCTGATGTACAGATCGACAAGCTTCAGCACCTGGGCGCTTTTGATGGTGAAGTCGACGACGGCGGTTTCCCGCATTTTAAAGATGGTGACTGACGCGGTACAGATGCTCAGGAGCAGGATAGGGACGATGATGCCCAGCAGAATACGCGTCTTTATGCTGGCCATGGGGCAACCTCCTCCGCGCGCGTCCGTAAGTACGGTTCAGCTCGTCCTCGCAGAGGTTCGCGGGTTTGATGGTTTGAACGCGGGTATCCGCCCCGTCCTCCGGATACCCGCGTCGTGAAGATGCGCCTACCGTCCCAGTTCGGAACGGCGCGCCGTGCACTGTTGCGAAAGTTCCTTGAGTTCCTGATCGTCCGGCAGGGCGGCCAGGCCCTTTTTCAGATAGCCGAGCGCGCGCACCACCTCGTCGACCTCCATGAGCTGTCTGGCGATCATGGCGAAAATGGCGTTCTCATCCCGATAGTAGGTCAGAGCCTGCGAGAAGAGCGCGTCCGCCTCGGAGATCCTGCCGCGTTCCAGTTCGGCCCGGGCTTCCTTCAGGGTCTTGTCCAGCATGAGCTTGCGCTGCATGGCGTTTTCGTAGCTTTCTTCCGTATCGTCCTGCGCGCGCAGTTTCTTGTAGGCGCGGGCGAAGAGGATGAAGACGTCGCGCTCCTTGCCGCCCTGATAGATGATGGGCGAGGGGCAGATCTCCCGGAAGGAGGCAAGGCTGGTGATGCTGTTGATTGCCTCGCGGAAATCGCCGCGAAGGTCTATGGGGGGAGTCTGATTGCCGAGCTCCTTGAAGGCCATAAGGCTCAGCGCCAGCGCGCGTTCGAGCTCGTTGCGGTTGGCGCTGCTCTTGGCGCGGCCGAGAGCTTCGCGTATCTTGCGTACATTCATTGGGCAGCCTCGTAAGACGGAATGACGTTCCGGTTTCGGCGGAGAAGACAGCGCGTCGGGATCGGACTGAAGCGGCGCTTTCGCCGGGCGTTCGCGCCGCGCCGCACGCCGCGTCGCGCAAAGGAAACTTTGCCAAATTTGGCGCGGGAGAGCAAGATTCCAGCGTTGACGCCTTCCCCGCGCGGCTGTTATCGTGCATGACCCGCGTTCCAGGGCGGACGCTGTTTTTTTCTCGCGGGAGGTACCCTTTATGGCGCGCATTCTTTACGGCGTGCACGGAACCGGACATGGGCACGCCATGCGCGCGCTGACCATCGCCCGACGCCTGCGGGCCCATGATTTTCTGTTTGTCGCCGCGGACGACGCGCCCGGCGTGCTGGAAGGGGAATTTCCCGTCCGGCGCGTGCCCAATCTGGGCACGGTCTTCAGAAACTACCGGGTCGATATGACCGCGACCATCAGGCGCGCCGTGCCGCTGCTGCTGCGTTCCGGGCGGCATACGCGTTCCGTGCTGCGGATTATCGAGGAGTTCAAGCCGGACGTCTGCATGACGGATCTGGAATTTTTCGTTCCGCGCGCCGCGCGCATGGCCGGCCTGCCCTGCCTGACGCTGGATCATCAGCACATCATCACCTGCTGCCGCCACGAGCTGCCCGCGGATATGCGCTGGGACGCCTTCATTCAGGGGCTTACGCCGCGCTTTCTCTTTCGTCCCACCGACGAAAACCTTGTCGTTTCCTTTTATGCGCCGCCGGCGCTGCCGCAGTACAACGTCCGCATCGTGCCGCCCATCCTGCGCGACAAGGTGCTGGCCCTGCGGCCGCGCGACGACGGGCATGTCGTCGTCTATCAGAGCAATTCCACCGATCGCCGTCTGGTGGACTTTCTCCGCAGGAGCACGCGGCGGCCCTGCTACGTCTTCGGTTACAGCCGTTCCGAGGGCAGGGAGGACAACGTTCATTTCATGAGCAAGAGCGAGGACGGTTTCCTGCGACTGCTGGAAGGCTGTTCCTATGTGATTCAGGGGGGGAGCCATACGCTCATGACGGAGGCCCTGCATCTGGGCAAGCCCGTCTTTTCCATCCCGCTCAGGGCGATGGTGGAACAGCGCTTCAACGCCTTTTATCTGGAACGGCTCGGTTACGGGATTCAGTCCGACATGGCGTCCCTGTCGCCGGAGCGTCTTTTCGATTTTGAGCAGCGTCTGCCGCGTTTTCGCGCCGCCATTGCCGACGCCGGAAATTTCTGCGGCAACGACGCCGTGTTTGGTCTGGTGGACGCCTTTATCCGTACGGGCGCGCTGCCCCGGGGCGAGATTCCCGCCGTTGTGGACGAGACGCGCGGGGACGCCGCGGAACGGAATCCGTCGTGACGGAAGGCGCGCCGTCGCGGTTCCGCGTTGTTGTCGTCGCGGCGTCGCGGCGGTCGCAACAGCCTGCCGGCGCATGAAAAACGCCCCCTTTCGCGGTTGCGGAAGGGGGCGTTGCCCTTTTCAAGGACAAGATGCTCTATGCGCCGAAACAGGCCGCTTTCCACTGCGCGAAATCGGCCTGGGCGCGCGCGCTGTAAAGCGCCTTGCGATCCTGTTTTTTCGCGCGTTCGCCCAGTTCCGGCATGAGGCCGAAATGCGCGTTGGAGGGCTGGAATTTCTTGACGGGCGTTCGCAGATGCCGCAGCAGCGCGCCCAGGGCCGTGGTCGGCGGCGGCGCGGGCAGTTCGCGCCCCCGCGCCCGCGCCAGAAGCAGCAGGGCCGCCCAGAGGCCGCAGGCGGCGGATTCCACATAGCCTTCAACGCCGGTAATCTGCCCGGCCAGCAGGAAACGGGGGCGGGCAATCAGGCGCAGATCCTCCGTCAGCGCCTGCGGCGCGTTGACGTAGGTGTTGCGATGCATGCTGCCGAAACGGGCGAATTCGGCCCGTTCCAGACCGGGAACCAGACGGAAGACGCGGGCCTGCTCCGCATAGGTGAGCTTGGTCTGACAGCCGACAAGGTTGCAGGCGTCGGCGTTGGCGTTTTCCGCCCGCAGCTGCAGGACGGCCCACGGACGGCGGCCGGTGCGCGGATCTTCAAAGCCCACGGGTTTGAGCGGGCCGAAGGTCAGCGTTTTCGGGCCGCGTTCCGCCAGCGCCTCGATGGGCATGCAGCCCTCGAAGTGGCGTTCCTTTTCAAAGTCGCGCGCCGCCACCTTTTCCGCGGCCAGCAGGGCTTCGTAAAAGGCGAAATACTCGTCCCGGTTCATGGGGCAGTTGAGATAGTCGCCGCCTTCCTCGCCCTTTTCCTGACCGTAGCGCGACGCGCGGAAGACAACGTCCATGTTGAGGGAGTGCGTCCAGACAATGGGGGCTATGGCGTCGTAAAAGTAACAGTGCCGCTCGCCCGCGACTTCCGCCAGCGAGGCGGACAGGCCGTCCGAGGCCACGGGGCCGGCCGCGATGACGACGTTTTCCATGCCTTCCAGTTCGGGAGCGTCCAGCGAGTCGATACGCCGGCGCCGCAGCGTGATGCGCGGATGCTCCGTCACGCGGCGCGTCATGGCTTCGGCAAAGGCCTCGCGATCCACGGCCAGCGCCTTGCCTGCGGGCACGCGCGCGGCGTCGGCGCTGGCCATGAAGGCGCTGCCCAGCGCGCGCAGCTCGGCCTTCAGCAGGCCGATGCCGGAAGCGATGTCGTCCGAGCGCAGGGAGTTGGAACAGACCAGTTCGGCAAGCTTGTCGCTGACATGCGCCGGCGAGCGGTATTCCGGTTTCTGTTCGAAAAGAACGACGGGCAGGCCTTCGTCGGCCAGCCGCAGGGCGCATTCGCAACCGGCAAGGCCGCCGCCCACGACGGCAATTGGCGTTTCATTCACGCGGGATGCTCCTTTTTTTCGCAGTGTGGACAAAATGCCGCCTCTTGGCAAGCGAGCCTCTTGCCCCTCGGGAATTCCTGCGTTACAGAAAGGGCATGACGCTTCAGAACCCCGCGACTCTTCCCCCCGCCACGCCCGTGTGCGTGGAATTCGTCAGCCCGGACGCCCGCGCGCTGTACGACGGCGGTCTGCGCCCGGCGACGCCCCGCTCGGCGGGAATCGACGTGCGCGCCTGTCTTGACGCGGAGGAACTGATTATCCCCGCGGGCGAGCGGCGGGCTGTTCCGTCGGGTCTGCGGGTTCAGCCCCTGACGCCGGGCGTGGCCGGCTTTCTCTATTCCCGCAGCGGTCTCGGCGCGCGCGACGGCCTTACGGTCGCGCAGGGCGTGGGCGTCATCGATCCCGATTACACGGGCGAGATTCTCGTCATGCTGCTCAATACCTCGGCCGAAGAACGACGTATCCGACGCGGCGAGCGCGTTGCCCAGCTCGTTTTTCAGCCGTTCGTCATGCCCGCGTGGCAGGAAGGTTCCCTTTCCGCCACGGAACGCGGCGAAGGCGGCTTCGGGCATACGGGCGCGTAGCTCGCCGTCCCCCCCATCCCTGTCCCCGGTTTTCCGCACAAGAGCGCGGCAGTCCGTACGGCGCGGCGGCGTCGCGGTCTACTTGTGCGCTTTCTCGCCCCGCGTCCCGCGCGGGGCGCCGGCAGTGCGAAGAATTTTTCGCCCGTATGCCGTATCTTGCCGAAATCGCGCCCATAAAGGAGTCAGGCCATGAGCCATGCCTTTGATCTGGTGAAGGAGCAGGAAGAAAAACTGCTGTGCCGTTCCTACAGCCGGTATCCCATTGCCGTCGCGCGCGGCAAGGGATCGCGTCTGTGGGATGTGGACGGCAAGGAATACGTGGACTTGCTGGCCGGAATTGCCGTGACCGGGCTTGGGCACTGCAATGACGAGGTGACGGCGGCTCTTGTGGAGCAGGCCGGGCGCCTGTGGCACGTGAGCAATCTTTTTTATCAGGAGCCGCAACTGGAACTGGCCCGCCGCCTGCTGGCCGAAAGCCATCACGACAAGGTCTTTTTCTGCAATTCCGGCGCGGAGGCCAACGAGGCCGCCATCAAGCTGGCGCGGCGCTACATGCGGAAGGTACGCGGAAAGGACGCCTTTGAAATCATCACGCTGTCGAGCTGCTTCCACGGCCGTACCTTCGGCGCGCTGGCGGCGACGGGGCGCGAAAACCTCTGCGACGGCTTTACGCCGCTTCCCGAGGGCTTCAGCCAGGTGGAAGCCGGAAATCTGGCCGCGCTGGAGGCCGCCGTCGGCCCGCGGACGGCGGCGGTGATGCTGGAGGTCGTGCAGGGCGAGGGCGGCGTCCGTCCGCTGCCCGCGGACTATCTGCGCGGCGTGCAGCGGCTGTGCCGCGACAGGGGCGTGCTGCTGATTTGCGACGAAGTTCAGGCCGGACTTTGCCGTACCGGCAAGTTCTGGGCCTATCAGAATTTCGATCTGGAACCGGATATCATCACCTGCGCCAAGGCGCTGGCCAACGGGCTGCCGATGGGCGCCATGCTGGCCGTGGACGAGGTCGCGCGGGGCTTTGAGGCCGGCAGCCACGCCACGACCTTTGGCGGCGGCGCGCTGACGTCCGCCGTCGCCGCAAAGACCGTCGAAATCCTGCGCCGGGATCACCTTGACGCGCGCGCCGCGGCGCTGGGCGCGGAATTCCGCGAAAAGGCCGAAGCCCTGCGGCGGCGCCTTGGCGGCGCCATCGTCGAAGTGCGCGGCCTCGGTCTCATGATCGGCATCGAGCTGGCCGAAGACGGAACCGAGGTCTGGCGCGAGCTTCTGCGGCGCGGCGTCATCTGCAACCTGAGCCACGGCAGGACGCTGCGTCTGCTGCCCGCCCTGAATATCGACGCCGCCGATCTGGATACCTTCCTGGAAACGCTGGAAGCGATTCTGACCGGCCGTCAGGGGAGCTAGAGCGTTTTGCCCTTGCAAAAGGGAAAGTCGAGGCGGCGGCGCGCCGTCCGGCCCGAAGTGAGCGAAAAAACCGTGTTTTTTCCGCGAAACGACAGGCCTATGGCTTGAAACGCAAAGCGGTTCAAGCTGAAAATGCTCTGGAAGACCGCCCAGGCGCTTGCAAGGCGCCGCTAGAGCGACTTCCCAATCTTTCCTGCCCGCGCCGGCGCCGATGCGCCGGCGCGGGCGGCGTAGTTTACGCCGCCGCGCGGGGGATTGGTGCGGCGGCAGGCGCCTTTTCCCTCGTCTTCCGGCGCCGGGCTGTTTCCTTCCCGGGGGCCGGGCAGTCCCGGCGTGCGGCAGGAATGTCATGATCGCGCATGGCAAACAGGAAGCGTCCACGAAAGGCGTTTTAGAAACCGCTTCCAGGATTGCGATGAGCTTTTACGCTTGGTATTATGTGGGAGCCGGAGCGCGGGAGAGCCGACGGCTCCGTCGGCGGCGGGCCCGTTGCCGGGGGGATCGTTTCGGACGCGGCGGTAAAAGAGCGCTTGCATGCGGGGGAAGCCTTGATAAGGATTTTTTTGAAAAAAAAGCGAGTGCCTGATTTCTTGCTGAAATTTATGGGGGTCTTTTTATATTCCGCCATATTGATGAGCGTTTTTATTTATATATTCTTTCGCGCTGAATATGACGAAAAGCAAAGACTGACAAAGTTTTATGGCAATGTTTTTGCAGAGCGAATTTCAAAGCAGTTATATGAGCTGTCGCTCGACGTCATGCCCCTGTATACGCTTGTTATTCTCAATAAGGGGGATTCTGCCGGATTTACGACGACGGCGCAAAAGATACTGCTGTCGCGACCTGAAATAATCGTTTTGAATCTTGCAAAGGATGGAATTGTTTCTCATATATTTCCTTATGAAGGAAATCAGAAATCAATGGGGCATAATCTTATAAAGGATGACGCCCGGAAAGAAGAGGCGCTACTTGCAAAAGAAACGCAGAAAATGACGGTGTCGGGTCCTTTTCATCTTCTTCAGGGCGGCGTCGGTCTTGCCTTCCGGCAACCCATTTATTTGCCTTCTCCCGATACAAAGAAAGAGTTCTTCTGGGGATTTGCTGTCATTATATATCGCTTTCCTGAAGTTCTTAAACGAGGCGTGAATTTCAATATCCTCTCCAACGCGGGATTTGACTGGGAACTCTGGCGCAAGGACCCCGCAAGCGGCAAGAAGCTTTCCCTGCTGTCGTCAGGCGCTATTCCTGAAGACTTCAACAGGTTCCAGATAAATTTGCAGAATGCGACATGGTGGATGGATATTGCGCCTGCAACCGTGTTTATCAATGTTAATAAACTGATTGTCGCTATCGTGCTTTCCATAGTATTTTGTATTATATTGTCGTTGCTGTTTACCTATTTTGTAAATGTCTTGAACAATTATAAGAAGATTAAGGCTGAAATGAATGTTGATGATCTTACGGGACTTTTCAACAAAAGATATTTCTGGAAAAAATTTGAGTCGGCGCTCGAAAGGCATCTCTCTTATTCCTATGGAGCAAGCGAGGCCCGTCTTTTTCTCTGCGTTGTAGATATAAATAAATTTAAAGAAATAAACGATACTTATGGGCATCTTGCCGGGGACAAGATCCTTATTGAATTTTCGAAAAGGCTGATTGCGGAACTTTCCTTCAACGAATTCGCATCCCGGTTTGGCGGCGACGAGTTTGTCGCCGTGTTTTATTGCCACCCGCAGGGTGGCGAGATGCCTGACCGTCTTCAGAATATTAAGCGGCGTCTTGAAGACGTCTATCATATCAATGGGCGCGAACTTGATGTTACCGTCAGCCTGGGCGCGCTGTCGCCGGAGAAGGATATGCTTTCCGAAAAGCAGCCTGGCGTCAGCGCGGGAGAGTTTTTCCTGGAAAAGGTTGATAAGCTCATGTATTCAGAAAAATATAGCTTTCATGTCAGGGGAAAGGGCGTGTAGAGCCTGTGCTTCTGACAACTGCGAAGCGCGGGGGCGGCGCGGCCGTCAACGGTCTCGACTGCGCGGAACCACCGCGTTTTTTCACGAAACGACAGGCCGTATGGTTTGAGACGCAACGCGTTTTAAACTGAAAGTACTCCAGTCTTCGCCGGCTGCTTGCGGAAAGACAAAAGGCCCCTTCCGGCGCGAAAACGCCGGAAGGGGCCTTTCTTTTGTGAAAAGGGGCCTACATGCCGAGGTAGGCGGAACGGACGGCGGGGCTTTCCAGCAGGACGGAAGCCTTGTCGGTCATGACAATGCGTCCGTTTTCCAGAACGTAGCCGCGATGGGCGATGCGGAGCGCCTGATTGGCGTTCTGCTCGACCAGAAAGACCGTTGTGCCGTCGGCGTTGACCTTCTGAATGATCTTGAATATCTGCTGGATGATGATGGGGGCGAGCCCCAGCGAGGGTTCGTCCAGCAGCAGCAGTCGGGGGCGCCCCATAAGGGCGCGGCTGATGGCCAGCATCTGCTGTTCCCCGCCGGAGAGGGTGCCTCCCTGCTGCCGGCGGCGCTTGGCGAGAATGGGGAACAGTTCAAAGACATAATCCATGTCGCGCTGAATGCCGCTCTTGTCGCGGCGCAGGAAGGCGCCGAGATCAAGATTTTCCTGCACGGTCATGTCGGGGAAAATCAGGCGGCCTTCGGGCACCTGGCTGATGCCGAGCGTCACGATTTCGTGGGGGGCGCGCTCGTGGATGGGCTCGCCGTTCCAGAGGATTTCCCCCTTGCGGGGACGGTTGATGCCGCAGATGGTCATCAGCGTCGTGGACTTGCCCGCGCCGTTGGCGCCGATCAGCGTGACGATTTCACCGTCGTTGATGGTCAGGGAAATGTCGCGCAGGGCCTGAATATTGCCGTAGTAGGTATCAACACCGCGCATTTCAAGCATCGTCGCTCTCCCCGAGGTAGGCTTGGATGACCCGCGGATTGGCGCGCACTTCTTCCGGGGCGCCGCTGGCGATGCGGGAACCGTATTCCATGACGTAGATCCGATCGGAAAGGGACATGACCATGCCCATGTCGTGTTCGATGAGCAGGATGGACAGGTCGCGGCTGTCGCGCAGGCGGCGCACCAGTTCTTCCAGCTCCTTGGTTTCCTGCGGATTCATGCCCGCGGCGGGCTCGTCCAGCAGCAGCATGCGCGGATTGGTGGCGAGGGCGCGGGCGATTTCCAGACGGCGCTGGGCGCCGTAGGGCAGGTTGTGGGCGCGTTCGTTCCAGAACTGTTCCAGATGCACGCTTTCCAGCAGGGCGTAGGAAATGTCTATGGTTTCCTGTTCTTCGCGACGGGCCGCGCGGGTGCGGGCCAGCGCGCCCCAGATGCCGGCGCTGGTGCGGCAGTGACGGCCGATCATGACGTTTTCCAGCACGGTCATGTCGCCGAAGAGGCGGATGTTCTGGAAAGTGCGGGCCATGCCCATGGCCGTGATGTCGTGAGGCTTGCGGCCGTTGAGGAGCTGGCGGCGCTTCTGGGCGTCGTACAGATAGACGCGGCCTTCGGTCGGCGTATAGATGCCGGTGACGCAGTTGAAAAAGGTCGTCTTGCCGGCGCCGTTGGGGCCGATGAGGGCGACGATTTCGCCTTCGTTGACGGTCAGGTCAAGCTCGTTCAGGGCGCGCAGACCGCCGAAATCCTGCGTCAGTTCTTCCACTTCCAGGACGGGGCGGCTGCCGATCGAGGGGGTCCTGCGCGCGGGGGCGGAAGCGACGGAGCTTTCCGGCTGATCTTCCACGATGGCGGCGTCGAGGACGGGCGGTTTCGGCGCGGCCTCCTGAGCGCGGGAGGCGTCGTTCCGCGGTTGTGTGGACGCGTCCTTGTCCACGTCGGTCGTTTCGGAATAATGGCTCATGCGCGTTCCTTATTGCGCGGCGTCGCCGTGCAGTTTGGTGATGCGGTAGCGGCGGCGTTCGCCGGTAACGAGACCCTGCGGGCGGAAGATCATCATGACGACCATGATGGCGCCGAAGATGAGCATGCGATATTCGGAGAAGGCGCGCAGGTATTCGGGGGCCAGAATGAGGATCATGGCCGCGATGACGACGCCCACGATGGAACCCATGCCGCCCAGCACGACCATGGAAAGAATCATGGCCGATTCCATGAACGTGAAGCTGGCGGGATTGATGAAGCTGGTCTTCGCGGCAAAGATGACGCCGGCAAAGCCCGCCCAGCAGGAGCTGAGGGCGAAGGCCGACAGCTTGACGCGGGCCAGGTTGATGCCCATGGCCTCGCAGGCGATTTCGTCTTCGCGCAGGGCCTGCAGGGCGAGGCCCACGCGGGAGTTCTTCAGGCGCGAGATGACGACGATGGTGACGACGACGGCCGCCAGGACGATGTAGTAGACGAACATGGTGGAAACGTCGATGTCCATCTGCATGCCGAAGAAGCCGGGGGCGGGAATGTCCTTGATGCCGCCGGAGCCGCCGGTCAGGCTCGCCCAGTTGAGCAGGGTCAGGCGGACGATTTCGCCGAAGCCGAGCGTGACGATGGCCAGATAGTCGCCGCGCAGGCGCAGCACGGGAAAGCCGAGCGCCAGGCCGAAAAGCACGGCCATGAAGCCGCCGACGGGCAGACAGGTCCAGAAGCCGAGGCCGAAGGCCTGATTGAGCAGGGCGTAGGAGTAGGCGCCGACGGCGTAGAAGGCCACGTAGCCGAGCACGAGCTGACCGGCGATGCCCACGGCGATATTCAGACCCAGCGCCAGCATGACGTAGAGCAGGGCCGAAATCATGATATTGGTCTGATAGAAGGAGCTGACATGGGGCATGAGCAGCATGATCAGCAGGACCGCGCCCAGCGAGACGGCGCGGGTGCGGGCGTTGCGCGTGGGCAGGCGGAAGAGCTCGCCCAGCCCCTTGCCGAGGGCCGCGGGCAGGCCGAGCAGGGGCAGGCCCCTGGCCTTGCGGCGGAAACACCAGTTCCAGAGCATGGAAAGGAAGAAGATGGCCGCGCCGAGCATGAGGACGCGATCGAACTGCCATTCCACGGTCTGATCGACGGTATTGAGGCGGATGCCCATGACCGGCAGGGTCAGGAGCATGAACCAGCAGGACGCGAGAAGCGCTTTTCCGAGATAGTTGATCATGGGGCTATACCTTCTGCACCTTGGCCTTGCCCAGGATGCCGTCGGGCCGGAAGATGAGGATGAGAATCAGCAGGCCGAAGGCGAGCGAGTCCTCGTAGTTGCCGGAGAGATAGCCGGTCGTGAGGCTTTCGGCGATACCGAGCACAAGGCCGCCGACCATGGCGCCGGGGATGGAGCCGATGCCGCCGAGCACGGCCGCCGTAAAGGCCTTGAGACCCGCCAGGAAGCCGATGCCGAAGTTGACCTGCCCCATGTGCGAGGCGATGAGCACGCCGCCGAGGGCGGCCAGGGCCGAGCCGACGATGAAGGTCAGGGAGATGATGCGATCGGCGTTGATGCCCAGCAGCAGGGCCATCTTGCGATTCTGCGCGGTGGCGCGCATGGCCTTGCCCATGCGGGTGAAGCGGATGAACAGCGAAAGGGCGATCATGGCCAGCGTGCTGGTGACGAGGATCAGAAAGTCGCTGGGGCCCATGACGCCGATGGCGTCCAGAAATTCCATTTCGGGCAGCAGACGGGGGAAGGGCACATAGTCCGAGGTCTGCGCCAGCAGCACGTAGTTTTGCAGGAAGATGGACATGCCGATGGCGGAAATGAGCGGCGACAGGCGCGGCGCTCCGCGCAGGGGCTTGTAGGCCACCTTTTCGAGCGTATAGCCGTAGGCCGCGCTCCAGACGACGGCGGCCAGGGCCGCCACGACGAGAATGCCGCCGGCGGGGAAACCCATGATGCCGAGCACTCCGGCGATCAGGAGGGCCGTGAACGCGCCCAGCATGTAGATTTCGCCGTGGGCGAAGTTGATCAGCTCGATGATGCCGTAGACCAGCGTGTAGCCCAGCGCGATAAGCGCGTAGATGCTGCCGCGGGTAAGGCCGCCGAAGAACAGTTCTATGAAGTACTGGAAGTCCATGCCGTTTCGTGTGCTGCTTTGTATCCTTGCGGAAGACGCGGGCGGGGCGCGGAAACGGAACTTCCGCGCCCCGTCGGTACTACTTCAGGATGATATTGTGATCGGTTTCCACAAACTTGCCGTCCTTGGCCATGTAGATGGACAGGCCGAGGCCGGCGGCGTCGCCGTTCTTGTTGAAGGTGAGGTTGCCCAGGGGCGTGTCCACCGTATTCTTCTTGAGGGCTTCGAGCAGCTTGTCGGTTTCGGTGCTGCCGGAGGTTTCAATGGCCTTCAGCAGGGCCTGCATGGCGGCGTAGGCGTTGTAGTAGCCGAAGCCGGGTTCGCTGCCGAATTCCTTGACGTGGGCTTCGCGGGCGTGCTTGTACATGGCCAGCGAGCTGGTGTCCTTGGGATAGGAGGCCAGGGTGCCTTCGCTGTCCTTGCCGGTCATCTTGAGGAAGGTTTCGTCCTTCACGCCGTCGGGGCCGACGAGGGTGGTCTTCACGCGGTCGCGGCGCATCTGCTGCACGAGCTTGGAGGCGGCGGGCTGGTAGCCGCCGAAGACGATGACGTCGGGCTTGACGCGGCGCAGCTTGCGGATGGTGGGGGAGAAGTCCACGGCGTCGGGCGTGATGGCTTCAAAGAGCACGGTTTCCACGCCGCCCTTTTCGAGGATATTGCGGTTCTGGGTGGCGAAACCCTTGCCGTATTCGCCGTTATCGTGCACGTAGGCGACCTTTCTGGCCTTGAGCACGTTAAGGATATAGCTGCTGGTGAGTTCCGCCTGGGCCAGGTCGTTGGCCACCGTGCGGAGGAAAAGCGGATGCGCGCCTTCCAGCGTCAGGGCCGGCGTGGTGGCCGTGGGGGAGACGCTGATCAGCTTGGCGCTTTCAAACAGGGGCAGCGAGGCGTTGGTGGGGCCGGAGCAGATGGGGCCCATGACGGCGACAACCTGGTCGGAAATGAGCTTGGTGGCGGCGTTGGTGGCGAGTTCGGGCTTGCACTGATCGTCCTGGGCCACCAGTTCAATCTTGCGGCCCAGCACGCCGCCCTTGGCGTTGGCTTCGTCAATGACGATCTTGGCGGCGTTGAGGCTCGGTACGCCGTAGGAGGCGAGGTCGCCGGAGTGGGCGCCCTGAACCCCGATCTTGATGGTTTCGGCGGCCAGCGCCGGAGCGCTCAGCGAGGCGGAAACGAGAGCCGCTGCGATCCAGGTAATGCTTTTTTTCATAATCTCCTCCCAGAGAGATTGGCTGTGCGCATGTCCTTCCGTCCGCACCATTTCGGACGGCGCGGCATGACGCGCTCCGCGTATGGAGTAGCCAATTCACATGGCATGCTTTTGCGCTTTCTGTCAATGCCGCTGCGGCGGAAAGCGTTTCCCCGCGCCGCTTTTCACAGGTTGCGCGGGGGCGAACCGGCGCTAGTCGCGCTTGTCCTTGTCCTTCTTGTGGCTGGAGCGCAGCCGCAGCCGCAGGGGCGCGTGATGAATGCCGAAGATGCGGCGCAGGGAGCGTTCAAGATAGCGGGCGTAGCTTTCGGGAACGCGGTCGGCGTCGCTGACGAAGAAAACGAAGGTCGGCGGTTCGGTTTCGGCCTGCGTAAGGTAGAAGAACTTGGCGCGCGAACGCTTGACGACGGGCGGCTGGTGGCGCGTCAGCACTTCTTCCATGGCGCGGTTGAGCTGCCCCGTCCCGACGCGGACGCCGCATTCCCGCTTGATTTGCAGGGCCAGCGGCAGGATCTTCGCCAGATTCCTGCGCGTGAGCGCCGAAACGCAGAGCAGCGGCACATGCCCGCAGAAGGCCAGCATTTCCCCGACGCTCTTCTGCAGGGCCTTGAGCTTGTCGGGCGGCACGAGATCGCACTTGTTGATCAGCACCATGAAGGGGATCTTGCGGGTGTCGAGCAGATCCATGAGCCGCTTGTCCTGCTGGCTGACGCGCTCGGAGGCGTCCAGCGTGAGCAGGGTGACGTCGGCCTTGGTGGCGGACTTGATGGCGGCGTTCGCCGAATACTTTTCCACCACGTCGGTAATGCGGGTGCGGCGGCGCACGCCCGCCGTATCGACAAAGACGTATTCCTGCCCGTCGCGGCTGAAACGCACGTCCACGCTGTCGCGGGTGGTTCCGGCCACGTCGGAGACGATCATGCGCTCCTCGCCGGACAGGGCGTTGATCAGGGACGACTTGCCCGCGTTGGGGCGGCCCAGCATGGCCAGCCGCAGGAGCGGCGCGCCCTGTTCGGGGGCGTCGTCCGTTTCCGGCGGCAGCAGCGCGGCGAGTTCGTCCATGAGGCCGCGTATATTGTGCCCGTGTTCGGCGGAAACGGCCGTCAGGGGAAAGCCGAGCGAATGAAATTCGGCCAGCATTTCCTCTTCGTGTTCCATGCCGTCCACCTTGTTGACCACGCAGATGGCGGGCAGGCCCAGACGGCGGATATGGGCCGCGAGGTATTCGTCCAGCGGCAGCAGGCCGTCGCGACCGTCGACGACGAAGGCCACGGCGCAGGCGTCCTTCATGGCCGCCTCTGTCTGGCGGAGGATGTCGGCCTCGAAGCCGCGAATGCCTTCCGGCCCTTCCGCGACGGCGGCGTGGGCGTCGAGCGTGATGCCGCCGGTATCCACGATGACGAAGGAGCGTTCGCCCTTGCGGCGGACGACGCCTTCCATGCGGTCGCGCGTGACGCCGGGGCGGTCGTGCGTGATCGCCCGGTTGCTGCGTATCAGACGGTTGAAAAGGGTGGACTTGCCAACGTTGGGTCGTCCGGCGAGGACGATGCTCGGCAGGGGTGCGCTCATGGATGTTCCTTTGCGTAGGGGCTGCCGCTTCGGATCAAAGGCTATGGACGCGGCTTGTACGCTTTTTCCAGCGTATCATATTTTTTTTTGAAAAACAACTCTTGTCCGTACCGCCGGAAAGCCCGCGCCCGTCAGCGCGCGGCCTCCGGCGCGTCCAGCGGCCGCGCGCAGGGCGGAAACGGCTCCGGCGGCGCGTCGAGCGCCCAGGGAGGCGTCCACGCGGGCAGGCAGGCGAAGGAGCGCCCGTCGGGCAGGGTCAGGCGCACGGCGTGCAGCAGCAGACGCTGCCCGGCGACGGGCGCGCCGTACTTGCCGTCGCCGACAAGCGGAAAACCCGCCGCCTGCATCTGCGCCCGTATCTGATGGGTGCGCCCCGTCAGCAGGCGGATGTGCAGCAGGCTCGCCCGTTCCGCGCGTTTCAGGGGGCGCGCCAGGAGCAGCGCCTCCCTGGCGCCGGGCGGCGGCGTGCGCCAGTCGTAGGCGCGCATCTTCTCGCGCCCGGCCGGCCCTTCCTTGCGGAGCGCATGGCGCAGCAGGCGGAGATCCTCCCACGGCCAGCGCCCGCGCACCCAGGCGACGTATTCCTTGACGGCCTCGCGCCCGCGCAGCGTCTCGCCGAGCGCGCGCAGGGCCGCGAAGGTTCGCCCCGCCAGAAGCACGCCCGACGTGTCGCGATCAAGGCGATGAACGGGGGCGGGATGAAAGGCCGCCCCGGGATCAAGGGCCGCCAGCCGCGCGGCGAGGCTGTCGTCGTGTCCGCTGCCGGATTGCGTGGGCAGCCCGGCGGGCTTGTTGAAGACCAGCAGATCGGGCTCTTCGGCAATGATCGGCGGCAGGGGGCGCGCCGGCGGGCGCGGCGCGGCCGGCGTGTCGAGGAGCGTCCGGCAGAAGGGCGGAAGACGTATGGCGTCCCCCGCGTTCACGGGAGCGAAGGCCTTGGCCCGGCGGCCGTTGACGCGAATCTGGCCGGTCCTGATCCATTTGTGCAGTTCTCCCTGAGGCGCGTCGAGCCGGCGGCGGAGCCATTGAATCAGTTTCTGGCCGCTTTCGGCCTCGGCGACGAGAATGCCGGAGGTGGTGTCGTTCATGGCGAAAAAGGCGGGGAAAGAGGTTCGAGAAACGGCGTCAGGGTAGGGCATATGGTCCCGCTTGGCAACGCGTCCGGCCTTGTGCTCTAATGACGGGCAGACGCAAAAAAGGAAGGATGGCCATGAAAGCGGAAATCATTGCCGTGGGCACGGAACTCTTGCTGGGGCATACCATAAATTCCGACGCCGCGCATGTGGCGCGGATGCTGGCGGAGCTTGGCATAGACGTTTTCGGGAGCTGCGTGGTGGGCGACAACGCCGAACGGCTGGAAAGGGCGCTGCGCGAAGGGTTGCGGCAAAGCGACATTCTGGTGACGACGGGCGGGCTCGGCCCCACGGACGACGATCTGATCAAGGAAACCGTGGCCCGGGTCGCCGGGACGCCGCTGGAAGAGGACCCCGAAAGTCTGGCGCGCCTGCGGGAGTATTTCGGTTCCCGCCCCATGGGCGCCAATCAGCGCAAGCAGGCCCTGCTGCCGCGCGGCTGCACGGTCTTTGCCAACGCCGTGGGCACGGCGCCGGGCTGCGCCGTGGAAACCGGGGACGGAAAGCTGATCGTCATGCTGCCGGGGCCGCCGTCGGAACTGCTGCCCATGCTGCGGGACGGCGTGAAGCCGTTTCTTGCCCGGCGGGCGCGAGGGGCCATTCAGTCGCACATGGTACGGACGTTCGCCCTCGGCGAGGGCGACGGCGCGCTGCTGCTGGCCGATCTGACGCCGAAGGCCAATCCTTCGGTGGCGACCTACGCCTCGGATACGGAAATGTTCGTGCGCGTCACGGCCAAGGGCGAGAGCCCGGAAGAGGCCGCCGCGCTGGCCGCGCCGACCCTGGAGGAGGTGCGGCGACGGCTGGGCGACAGGGTCTACGGCGTGGACGCGCCCGATCTTCAGACCGTGGTCGTGGCGGAGCTGCGCCGGCGCGGCCAGACCCTTGCCACGGCGGAATCCTGCACCGGCGGCCTGCTGGCCGCGAGAATTACCGACGTTCCCGGCGCGTCGGCCGTCTTTCAGGCCGGCGTCGTGACCTATGCCAACGAGGCGAAAACGCGCCTGTTGGGCGTGCCGCCGGAACTGCTGGCCCGCGTGGGCGCCGTCAGCCCGGAAGTCGCGCGCCATATGGCCGAAGGCGTCCGGCGGCGGCACGGCGTCGACTGGGGCGTCGGCATCACGGGCATTGCCGGCCCCGGCGGCGGCAGTCCTGAAAAGCCCGTGGGCCTTGTCTACATCGCCCTGAGCGGGGCGGAGGAAACCTGGCTGCGCGTCATGCGGCCGACCGGCCGCGTCATGCCGCGCGCCTGGACGCGTTCCCGCGCCGCCGGTCATGCGCTGGACATGCTGCGGCGCGCCCTGCAAGGTCTGCCCGTGACGCTCGACTGACCGGCCCGCCGCCTGCGGAACAGAACGCTTTCAAAGCGCCCGGCACGGCGCCGATTTCCTCGTTCTCCGGCGGGAAGCGCCCTTGACGGACGGCGGGCGCCCCCTATCTTAAAGACAACGGGAGCGGCGCGCGCTCCCGTTGTCTCTTTCGGAGGGCGAAAGGCGCCGGGGCGGCGTCTCCCTTGCTTTCCTCCCGTATTCTGACGGCTGCGACGCGCCGCGGCAAGAGAGGTTTGTCATGAACGTTCTGATGATTAACGGAAGCCCGCATCCCCGGGGGTGCACCTATACCGCGCTGTCGGCCGTGGCCGAACGGCTGCACGCCGCCGGTATTGAAACCACGATGGTGCAGGTGGGGCACAAGGCCGTGCGCGGCTGCATCGCCTGCGGCAAATGCGGCGAGACGGGGCGCTGCGTCTTTGGCGACGATCCGGTCAACGAATGCGTCGAGCTTCTGGGCAAGGCCGACGGGCTGGTGGTCGGATCGCCGACCTATTATGCCGGCCCCAACGCCACTCTCTGCGCCTTCCTGGATCGCCTTTTCTATCTCAAGTCCGCGCCCTATGCCTTCAAGCCGGCCGCGGCCGTGGTGACCTGTCGCCGCGGCGGCGCCAGCGCCAACTTCGATCGGCTGAACAAGTATTTCACCATTGCCCGCATGCCGGTGGTCGCTTCCCAGTACTGGAATTCCCTGCACGGCAATACGGCCGACGAGGCGCGGCTCGACGCCGAAGGGCTGCAAATCATGCGGACGCTGGGCGACAACATGGCCTGGCTGCTCAAGTGCATTGAGGCGGGCAGGGCGGCCGGCGTGCCGCTGCCGGCGATCGAGCCGTGGACGCCCACGAACTTCATTCGCTAATCTTTGAATTTATTTCCCTTTTTGAGGGGGCGCTTCCCCCTCGTTCCGCTGTCGGCGCCCGTAAGACCCGCAGGGGCCTTGCGGGCGCCGGCAGGCTCGCCGCGCGTTCTCCGTCTCTTCGCGCGGCCTTTCTTTTCTCCAGATACGCCGCGGGCGGGCCGCCGCCCGAAGAGCTGCGCCCGTCGATGAAAAAGGCGGCGGCAAACAAGAAGGACTGCCGTCGCCTCTTTTTTGGTTTGCAAAGGCCTTCCCGTTTCCCTCTGGTTGAAATAAACCTCTTGAACTTATTGCATTTTTCTGGGAAAGAAGCTACAAGAAGTCTGCGTTGTCTTTCTGAAAAAGAATGTCTTTTTCTTTTTTGGCGGCGCATTCGGGCAGGGACGACGGTTCGCCGCGTCCTGCGGTACGGCGCGCCCCGGATTTCCCGCGTCGCCGCGCGCCGGCAACGACGCGCGGCGGTCCGGCGGGACGTTGCCGTTCCGGTAATTTTTTCGGGAGGGCTTGTGAAATTTCATCTTCTTACAAGAATGATTCTGTTCATTCTGCTGCCCGCGCTGGCGGGACAGGCGTTGATCGCGAGCATCGGCTACAACCGTTCGGGGCGGGCCATGCTCGCGCAGCTTGAGGGCGACATGGCTCTCATGGTCAGGATGCAGGCCGACGGCCTGCTCAATATTTACGGCGGGCTTGTGCGGGAAATGGCGGATTTGGGCGAATCCGCTCCGGTGCGGGACCTGCTGGCCGCTCACGACGCGGGGGACGAGGCCGCGCTGAAGGCATTGCGCCGTCGCGCCAGCGAGCATCTTGCGGAGATAGCGCAGGCGCATCCCGTGATTTCCCTGATCGGCATTGCCGACGCTTCGGGCGTCATCACCGTGCATTCCGTTCCCAGTTCCATCGGCACCAGCCGCGCGAACAAGGGCTATTTCAAGAGGGCCATGCAGGGCCTGAGCTCCACGGAAGACGTGCAGTCCGAAACAACCGGGCAATTTCGCACCTTCCTGAGCCTGCCCATGCTGGGCGGAGCGGACGGAAAGACGCCCATTGGCTGTATGTATGCGGCCATAGACAACAGCAAGCTGGCCCAGATTTCCATCAACGCCGTTTCCATGGGCATGGAGGGGGTGAGCTTCGTCTATAACGGCGACGGCGTGCTGGTCATGCATCCCAGGGCCGCCAATATCGGCCGTAACGACGGGGATCGGGAACACGTGCGGCGTATGCTTTCCGCGCCGGAAGGGACGATGGTCGAATTCGAGGAGGGCGGCAAGGATCGCATGGCCTTCAGCGCTTTTCTGCCGGAGCTGAACTGGACCGTGGTCATGGAAGTTTCCAGGGACGCCGTTCTTGAGCCGGTCATGGGCATACGCACCATGTCCATCATTCTTTTCCTCGTCTGCGGCGGCATTATCGGCGCGACAATCTTCCTGCTGACCAGAAACCTTTCCGGCATTCTGGCGACGGCCGCGCGCATCGTGGAGGAGGCCTCCGCCGGCAACTTCGCCATGACGCCGGCGCGCGAGACCTTCTTTGCGCGCGCGGGACGCCGCCGGGACGAGATCGGCATCGTCGTCAGGGGGCTGCGGGAACTGCTGGGCAATACCGTGCGCCTGCTGGGCGAGAGCGAACAGAAGGCGAAAGAGGCCCGAAAGGCCGAGCTTGAGGCGCGCGAAGCCTCGGAAAAGGCCTCGAAGGCCGCGCGTTACGCCGAACAGGCGCGCCAGGAAGGCATGCACGCCGCCGCCCGGCAGCTGAGCGAAGTCGTGGACGCCCTTTCGGAAACAAGCGCCGGTCTCGCCGCGCGGATGGACGAGGCCAGCCGCACGGCCGCGGAAGCGTCGGAACATCTTTCCGGCGCCGCGACGGCCATGAACGAAATGAACGCCACCGTGCAGGAGGTTGCCAGAAACGCTTCCGACGCGTCGCGCGTGTCGGGCGAGACGCGCGATCATGCGATGCAGGGGGCGGATATCGTAAGGCAGGCTGAAAGCGGCATACAGGAAGTGCAGCGGCAGACGCGGCGGCTCAAGGACGACATGGAACAGCTCAGCGGGCACGCCCAGTCCATTTCGCAGGTCATGGGCGTCATTTCCGATATCGCGGATCAGACGAATCTGCTGGCGCTCAACGCGGCCATTGAGGCGGCGCGCGCCGGCGAGGCCGGCCGGGGGTTTGCCGTGGTGGCCGACGAGGTGCGGAAGCTGGCGGAAAAGACCATGTCGGCCACGGCGGAAGTCAGCCGGGCCGTGGCTACCATTCAGGAGGGCACGTCTCGCAGCATGGCCGGCGTGGACGCGACGGTGGAACGTATGGAGCAGGCCACGGAGCAGGCCCGCGCCTCGGGCGAGGCGCTGACGCGCATCGTGAGCGACGTGGACGCCTCGGCCGACGAAGTGCGCGCCATTGCCGCCGCCAGCGAGGAACAGTCGAGCGCCAGCGAGGAGATCAACCGCTCCATTACCCGGGTCAACGGCATGGCCGAGCGTTCGGCGCTGGCCATGCGCGAGGCAAGCGATCGCGTCGCGGACATGCGGCGGCAGGTGGAACGTCTTGAAGCGCTGATTGGGGAGCTGCGCCGCTCCTGATGGGCGGCGCGCGGACGTCCGTTCTTTCGGGCCCGTTGCCGGACGTCCGGCAACGGGCCCGTTTTTGCGTCTTACGATTCCCGGCTTTCCGGTTCCTGATCGAGCGGAATGGCCGGCGATTCCTGCCGGTCGTGGATGTAGGCGGCGTAGTCTTCCAGAGGCATGGGCCGTGCGATGAAGTAGCCCTGCCCGAGATCGCAGCCGATTTCGCGCAGATAGTCCAGCTGCTTCCGGGTTTCTATGCCTTCGCACAGCATGGTCAGCTGCAGGCGCTTGCCCATGCCGACGACGGATTCGATGATGACGCGCGTGGCGTCGGTGTCGCGCGTGGCGTTGTCGAGGAAGGCCTTGTCCATCTTGATCACGTCCACGTCGAAGGACTGCAGCACGGACAGCGAGGCGTAGCCCTTGCCGAAGTCGTCCAGCGCAAGGAAAATGCCGAGGCTCCGCAGCGCGGCCAGGTTTTCCTTGAACTGCGTTTCATCCTGCAGGGCCATGCTTTCCGTGATTTCCACCTCGATGAGCTGGGGCGGAATGTCGTATTCCTTGAGGATGGAGGAAAAGACGGAAACATAGTCGCTGGAGAAGAACAGCACCTTCGACTGGTTGATGCTGATGCGCGTCAGGGGCAGATTTTCGTTCAGGCGCCGCCGCAGCCACTTGCAGACGGTACGCAGCACAAAGAGATCCAGCTCCTTGATGAAGCCGTTCTTTTCAAAGAGCGGGATGAATTCGTCGGGATAGATGGGAGACGCCTGCGGCGGCAGCCAGCGGATCAGCGCTTCCGCGCCGTGCAGCGAACCGTCGGAAAGGCAGACCTGCGGCTGCACGAAAACGGCGAACTCGCCGTCGCGCAGGGCCTGGATCATGCGGTTTTCCAGCTCGTTGGAGCGCAGCAGACGCGCCTCCATGGCGGCGTCGTAAAGGGCGTAGCGCGAAAGATAATCTTCTCCAGCAAGACTGCTTTCGGCGGTTTCGGCCAGCAGCAGGCAGTTGACCATCTGCCCGTCGTAATGCCGTATGGCGTAGGCGCCGCAGGAGAAGACCACCGCCCGGTCAAGGGCGCGCCGCAGCTTGACGGAGCTGGCAAAGAAGCCTTCCATGCGGTTGCGGAAATCCTGATCGTCGTTGCACTGCCAGAGCAGGAGAAACTTGCCGGCCGCGGCGTGCCCCACCAGCTCGCCCGGCCCCTGGCTGTGGCGCAGCAGTTCCTCGTGGCAGAGCTTGATCAGCATGTCGCCCACGGCGTGGCTGCGCGTCCGGTTGATGAGCTTGAGCCGGCGCAGATTGACCAGGACGAGGTAGTAGGTCTTGTGGGCGTTCTTCAGGCAGGCGTTGGCGTCGAGCAGGAACTTGGCGCGATTGTCGCCGCCGGTCAGCGGATCGCGGTAGGCCGCTTCGGAAAGGGCCAGCATGTGACGCCGGTTCACGCTGATGATGCGGAGCGTCAGCATGGCGAGCGCGGCGGCCACCAGCAGGATGAGAAGCGGGGCGTATTCGCGGATGGGGCGCGCGAGCAGTTCCATGATGGAAGGCTCCGTGCGGCTCATCTGCAGGGCGTCCACTTCCGAGGCCGTCAGGGTGGAAATGGTCTTGTCCAGAATGGAAAGCGCAAGCGGAGACACGTCCCTGGAAAGGCCCAGCGCCATGGAATAGCGGCTGCGCGTGACAAGGGGCATGGACTGCATCTCTCCGGTATAGACGGCCATGCCGGGATAGCGGGGAATGTAGGCGTGAATAAGATTGCGGTTGTAGGCGTCCTCGCATTCGTCCGCGGAACCGAAATACAGGACCTGATCGGCGGGGTAGGCGGCCAGGTAGGCCGCGCCGACGGAAAGCATTTCCCGGGTCGCACCGACGCGGATGCCCGTGCCGGGAACGAGCTTCTGCAGGCCGGAAAGCAGGATTGGCGGCGCGTGGTAGGCCTTTGTCGCCATCAGGTTGTTCTGGGCGAGAAAGTCCAGTCCGGCGTAGACGTCCGAAAGGATATCGGCCTCTCCGCGGCTGACCATGGCGAGAGCTTCCGCATAGGATGGGGCGGGAACGTAGTCGAAGGCGATGCCGCTGCGGCGCGAAATGACCGAAAGAAGCTCCACAAGGAAGTTGGAGCCTCCCTTTTCGGTATTCATCATGATCTGGCGTTCGCTGTAGGCCACGCGCAGACGCGGCTTGCTTTCAAGCCATTCGTGCTCCTCCCGCGTCAGGCTGAAGGAAACGTGCTTGCCCCGCAGATAATCTTCGGACAGATTCGCATAAAAGCGCGGCGACGCGATTTGCAGCTGGCGCATGGCGTTGTCGAGCTGGTTGAGGAGGGCGTCGTCGTCCTTTCGCGTGACGAAGAAGAACGGTTCCAGCGCGATGACGCCGATGACCTTCATGCCTTCGCCGTAGAGGGAACCGTCCATGTAGGCGTCGAGTTCCTTGCGTTCGAGCGCCTTGAAGATATCCTTCTTGCTCGAAAACTCCCTCTTGTCGAAGACGATGCCGTTCTGTTCGGCGAAGCGATCCAGCATGTGCCCGCCGTACGAGTTCCTGACGAGCCCCACGCGCATGCCGTTGAACTTGGCCAGATCCATATAATATATGGGAGAATCCTTCAGCGCGTGGAGCGTGACGGTCTCGTAGCCGGCGGGAAGGCGGCTGTAGGCGTAGAGGCTTGTGCGGGAAGGCAGGTAGGAGACGCCGCAGCTCATGTCGATGAGCCCCTCGTCAAGCAGCCGGGGAATATCCCTGAAGTTGACGTAGACCCATTCGTAGCGCCAGCCGGTATACTGGGACAGCGCCTGCAGCAGGCCCGCGACATAGCCCGTCATGGCGCCGTTCCGGTACTCGAAGATGCCCGATATGTCGAACCAGCCGACGCGGACGACGCGGCTTTCGACGTCGTATCGGGGAGGCGCCTGCGGTGAAAAGGTACTGTCCCGGGACGTCGTCGCCAGCGTGCTGTTGGGGGGCAGGGGAGGATCGGCCGCCGCGATGACGGTCAGACCCAGCGTCGCGACAAGCGCGACCACGACGGCAAGAAGAGACTTTCGCATGCATTGCTCCAGGGGACAGGCCCGTAATGAGATTGATTTATCCACTATAGGTAATCCGGGCCGCGCTTAGCAAGGGGCGCGTGGAGGAGGCGCTTGCCTTTCGCCGGACATGAGCGCAAAATCGATCGCCCCCGACGACGCGGTATTCTAAGAGCAAGGAGGATCGTCATGCTTCGCAGCGGCAGCTTGACCGTAACGAAAATTTATGAATTTGCTTATGCCCATCGTCTGCCTTCCTATCAGGGAAAATGCGCGCGGCTGCACGGGCATACCGGCAGGCTGGAAGTGGAAGTGCGCGGCGGATCGGCGGGAACGGCCTATCCCGGCATCGTGACGGATTTTCACGACCTGAAAAGGATCATGGCTTCCGTTGTCGAGGAACTGGATCACGCCTTTCTGAACGACGTGCTCAACGACGCGCGCTATGCGGACTGGGCGCGGGAAACTCTGTCGCCGGTAACGGACGAGGACGGACGCGAGGTCTACGCCCCCACGTCCGAAAACATGGTGCTCTGGGTCGGGCACAGGCTGCGTTCGGACTATCCCGGACTGCAGATCGAGCGCATCCGCTGGTGGGAATCTTCCTCGTCCTTTGCCGAATGGAAGGCCGGGCGATGAAGACTCAGGCCCTGAGAGTAACGTCGCTCTTCTTGAGCATAGACGGCGAGGTGAACGCTCGCGGTCAGGGATCGCCGTCCTTCTTCATCCGCCTGGCGGGCTGCAATCTGCGCTGCTGGGAGGCGTTTGGCGGCTGCGACACCGTGTATTCCTTCGGGCCGGGAACCCTCATGGGCGTGGACGAGCTGCTGGCGCGGGTCGACGCCGCCGGCTGCCCCAAGGTAACGCTGACCGGGGGCGAGCCCCTGCTGCAACGCGGGCCGGCGCTGGCCGCCCTGCTGCGCGGTCTTGGCGAGCGCGGCGTCTTTGTTTCCATGGAGACAAACGGCAGTTTTGATCCCGATTTCGAGGGGCGGGAGCATGTGGGCAGTCTGGTCTACGACTACAAATGCCCTTCCACCGGCTGCACGGCGGCCATGCGCCCCTTTGCGGGCCTGTGGCGTTCTCTTGGCGCGTCGGACTACATCAAGTTCGTGCTGCGCGACGCCGGGGATTACGCCTTTGCGCGCGAGCGCGCGCTTGAGGCGCGCTCGCTGAACCGGGTCGGCCCGCCGCCCCGGCTGGCCTTTTCGCCCATGCTGCCCACGCCCGAGGGAGGGCTTTCGCCGCGAGAGCTGACGGCCCGGCTGCTGGAGGATCGTCTTTTTGAGGCGCAGGTCAACGTGCAGTTGCACAAGTATATCTGGCCCGACGCCGAGACGGAAGTCTGAGAGGCGCCCGGCGCGATCGCGTCCGGGCGGGAGCGGATCGCGCCTCCGGGCGGGTCGCGTCAGTCGGAACCGTTCTTGCGCTTGCGGCCTTCCTCGGCCTGCTTGTCGGCAAGTTCCAGCGGGCGGCAGAGTTCCTGCGCCAGACGATCGGCGACGGCGGCCTCAAGGAGCGGGCTGCGATTGGCATGCGGCAGGATGATGCCCAGGCGGAGGCGGCTGTCGGCCACGGCGTTGCGCCGCGTGATGCTCCGCATGGCGTTGGAGCGGGCCCGGTTGGGGGAGGGAACGTTGCGTTCCACCAGAAGCGCGTCCGCCACGATGACGATGCTGTCCTTGCCCTGAAGGCGCACGGGAGCGTCGAACCCCGCGTCTATGGCGCTGCGGGCGACGGCGGCGTCGCTTTCTCCGGCGGCCGCGATATTGACGTGCAGGATGTGCCCGGCCTTGCTGGGACTGTCGATGACCTCGAAGCCGGCGCCGGCAAGGCGGCGTATGATGGCGTCGCGCAGCACGGGGGCGGGCTTGCGGGCGTCGCGCGCGTCCACATAGACGGTCTTTGCCACGCCGGGGCCGCCCTGCGCTTCCAGCGCGCCCGATTGCAGCACCTGCATGGTGGGCGCGGTGTTGGGGCGGATGCAGGCGCAGCAGAGCAGCGCCAGCAGCAGCGCCGTCCAGCCGATCGGTCCGGGAAATTTGGGCGTCATGGGCAGAACTCCTTTATGCGGGAGCGAAGGGGAAAAGGCCGATCCGGCCCGGAGCGAGCGGAAAAAACGCGTTTTTCCGCGAAACGGCAGGCCGTATGGTTTGAAACGCAACGCGTTTCAGACTGAAAATGCTCTAGTCGCGGGACGGGGCCCGGACGGCGTTGACTATCGCGCGCGCCAGGACGTCTTCCAGATCGGGCAGGGCGTCTTCCCGCCGTTCGGCCGGCCGGGAACGCGCGACGATTTCCGAGGGAGCGGGCGTCGCGCCGCGGGGGGCGATGGAAACCTCGGCCTTCAGCGCCCAGATATTTCGCGCGCCGCCGCTTTCGTGGACGGCGACGCCCAGACCGAGCGCCGCGCCGCCCAGGGCGCCCCAGAGAGCCCCGTCCCGGCCGCCGGCGAGGCTGCCCACGGTGGCGCCGAGAACCGTGCCCGTGGCGCCGCGGCCGAAGGCCGCGCCCGGATCGACGATTTGCCGGGAAACGTCGGCGACGAAGATATCGCGAATCCGCACCCGCACGACGGCGTCGGCCTCGCGCTCGCTGTCCGCGAGGCGCAGGCCGCGCTCGCTTTGCAGGCTGGCCGAAATGAGGGACGCCAGATCCGCCGACGGCGGTTCCGGGCCGGAGACGCTGACGTGAACGCTGCGCCCCCCGGCAAGCTCGACGGCCGGCAGTTCGGGAAGATCGGCCGCGTCCCGCGCCCCGGCGCAGCCCGCCAGCAATACGGCGAGCCCGGCCGCGCGCAGCAGGCGGCGCAGGGCGGAAACGACGGGAACGGGCATGGCGGGTTCTCCTGGCATCTTGCGCTGGATAGACCCTTTTACCATACGGCAGGCGGGGCGGACTGTCCAGCGACCCCCCTGACGGCGCAGTCTTGACGCTGGCTTTTTTTGCCGTATGCTTCCGACAAAGACGCAGTCGGATTCGGGACGCCCTGCCGGGCTGCGGTTCCCGACGGAGCGCGCCGCCATAACAGCCTGAAAAATATCCTCTTCTTGCGCGACGGCAGTTTGTCGTCGTCCCGAC
Organism: uncultured Desulfovibrio sp.; assembly: GCA_944324555.1. Taxonomy (GTDB): domain Bacteria; phylum Desulfobacterota; class Desulfovibrionia; order Desulfovibrionales; family Desulfovibrionaceae; genus Desulfovibrio. The sequence goes on along the minus strand of CALUWU010000097.1, from coordinate 1,090 downwards.
GCCCCGCGGGCGACGCGCGGATTTTGAGGAAGACGGGGCCTTCGAGGGGGAAGAAATCCCTTTTTGCCGCAAGCAAAGGGGGATTTCTTCCTTCCCGAAAGGGCGCGGCGCGTCCCGGCCCGGAGGCCGCTGTTTTCCCGCGGGGCGGCGCAAGACGCGCGCCGCGCGGGGAAGGTCCCGCGCTCACCGGAGACGAGGCGTCATCCTGTGCGGAAATGTCAATGAGGTCAACCTGATGGGCAAACAGCTTATTATTGTCGAATCTCCGGCCAAGGTCAAAACAATCAAGAAATTCCTTGGGCCGCAATACATGGTGCAGGCCAGCGTCGGCCACGTGCGCGACCTGCCGTCGCATTCGCTGGGCGTCGACGAGGCCAACGGCTTCGCGCCCCAGTACGAGGTCATCGACAATAAAAAAAATGTGGTCAGCGAGCTGCGGGCGGCGGCGGCCAAGGCCGATACCGTCTACCTTGCGCCGGACCCGGATCGCGAAGGGGAGGCCATCGCCTGGCATGTGGCGGAGCTTATTCGCGACAAGGCAAAGGATATAAAGCGGATTCAGTTCAATGAAATCACGTCGCGCGCCGTCAAGGAAGCGCTGGAACATCCGCGCGAGCTGAACGAGGATCTTTTCGACGCGCAGCAGGCGCGGCGCGTGCTGGACAGGCTGGTGGGCTACAAGATCAGCCCCCTGCTCTGGAAGACCGTCAAGCGCGGCATTTCCGCCGGGCGCGTGCAGTCCGTGGCCCTGCGCCTCATCGTGGAACGGGAAGAGGAGCGCGAGGCCTTCGTGCCCGAGGAATACTGGCCTTTCAAGGCCCGGCTGTCCGCGGCCGTGCCGCCGTCCTTCAAGGCCGAGCTGGCCCGCGTCGACGGCAAGAAGGCCGCCATAGGCAACGCCGAGGCTGCCGCGGCCCTGGAGGCGTCCATCGCCGGCAAGCCCTTTCTCGTGGAAAGCGTGGAAGAAAAGGAACGCGAGCGCGCGCCGCAGCCGCCCTTCATCACCTCGACCCTGCAGCAGGCGGCCAACCAGCGGCTTTCGTACACGGCCAAGCGCACCATGAACATCGCGCAGCGCCTCTATGAAGGC
>CALUWU010000096.1 GCA_944324555.1 uncultured Desulfovibrio sp. | reverse complement strand
CGGGGGGAAGGGAGACCCCCTTTTGAAAAAGGGGGTCTCCCTTCCCCCCGGACCCCCCAGCCCTCTACCGAAAACTTTTGTCATGAACGCTCGCCGGGACGGTTGTCCGGGCGCTTTCCATCAATGGAACGTCCCCCGGCGGCAACGGCGCGCCCCGCGACCGGAAGGTTTCGCGCCTCGCGGCGCATGGGAAGGTACGGGAGGGAAATGCCTGCGGGCAAGAAAAACGGCCTCGCGAAAAATCCGCAACGGCCGGAAGCGCTGGAACCGTCAGACGACGGCGCGAATCCGCCCGCCCCGGAACGCGGCGTCCGGCCCGGCGGCGCGGACATTCTCGGGAGAGAGACGGAGTTTTTTTTCTTTTATGACAGGCCGTCCCCGTATGCAAGGACGGGCGGACGGCCTTGCGGGCAAACGGCGGCCCGTGCTAACCACAAGGAAGCATCGCGCGTCGCGGTACGCCACGAGGAAAGCATATGCCGATACCCAAATATTATGAAATTTATGATCCACTTCTTGAACATATTTCGGACGGCAAGATATATACGACGACCGAACTTGAAGAATTTCTTGCAAGAAAATTTGCGCTCACACATGAGGAACGACAAGAGCGCCTTTCCGGCGGCGCCCTCGTCTTCTGCAATCGTATCGGCTGGGCAAGAACCTACCTGAAAAAGGCGGGGCTGATAACCGCGCCCAAACGCGGAACCGTCCAGATTACAGAGGAGGGCAAGGCGTCCTTGAAACGCGCGGTAAAGATAGATGATGATTATCTGTCTTCGTATGCGTCATTTCAAAGATTCAAGAAGCGCGCGCCGACGCCCCAAACGCGTGAAGAGGTCGAGGAAGACAGCCCGCAGGACGCTCTCGACAAGGCCTACATGTACATTCGGCAGACGCTTGTCGAAGACCTCATCGCTGAAATCATGCGTCAGAATCCCCTTTTCTTCGAGCATCTTGTCGTCAGCCTTCTCAAGGTCATGGGATACGGCGGTTCCTTTGAAAACAACGGTATCGTTACCCGCTATTCCGGCGACGAAGGAATAGACGGCGTTATAAAACAGGACAAGCTGGGATTTGATCAAATTTATATTCAGGCAAAACGCTGGGACCCGACGGCCTGCGTCGGCCGTCCTGAAGTGCAAAAATTTGTAGGCGCCCTTGCGGGACAAGGCGCCTCGCGCGGGCTCTTTGTGACGACGGCAAAATTTTCGGAAGAGGCGCGAAAATACGCGAGCAGGCAGCACACGACAAAGGTTGTGCTTATCGACGGGCAAACGCTGGCCGAACTCATGATTGATCATAATCTTGGCGTGAGTCCCGTCGCGCGATACGAAATCAAGAGAATCGACTCGGACTTCTTTACCGACGCCGAATAGCCCCCCGAGAAACACGCGGCGGCGCGCGCCCTTCCCGTCGCGTCGCAGAAAGGAATCCCGCCATGCCCCTGCGCTATCTGCGAGACGCCATTTTCAACGACGCGACCTGTCCTGTCCGTCATTTTCAGAGCATGGAGCAACAGATCCAGAGTCTTGGCATGATAACGCCCCTTGAAAGCCGGGCCGGATCGCCCTGGGGGTATTTCTTCCGGGCGCTGTTCTGTCAGGCGCTGCTGACAAGCTGCGTTACGCTGCTGGTTCTGGGGATAGTGGACCCGCTGCTGGCTCGCTGTCTCGACGCGCTGCCCGACGCCGCCTGCATCATGCGGAAGATGAAGGAGATGGTTCTCCTGATCAAGAGGTAGACATGCCGCAAAAGATGGTGATCACCCTGACCTGCGAAAAGGACGAGGACGCGCGCAACCTCCGCGAGACGCTGAATAGTCTTGAAAGGACGGGCGCCGTTTCGACCGTCGTCATTCCCCCGCTCTCGCTGCCGCAGATATTCGCGCGCAATTTCATGATCGGCATCGCCAGAGGGCTTGGCTTCTTCATCGGCGGCACGGTCATCATCGGTCTCATCGTCTGGGCGATACAGACCATGATCAGCATGAACATCCCCTACCTGACGGAACTCCTGAAAGAGCTTCTGACCATGATCAAGGCGGCCTGACGCGCCGGCGGCCGGCGCGGGCCGGACGGGAAAGACGGCGTTCGATTCAGAAACGACGCGCGGCCGTCTTCCACCGCCGCCGGTTCCGGCAGGCGGCCCGGCGCCTTCGCGGCGGGCGCGCCCGCCTCTCCGGGCCTATTCTTCAAAGAAGGTCGGCAGGAGTTCGTACTCCGTCGCAATGCCGTCGTGCAGGGAGCCGGTCACAAGGCAGCCGTGTTCCATCATCTTCTGCACGCGCCGGAGCGTTTCCTCGTCCCGTTTGTTGACGCGCACCGAGCAGCGGATGGTCATTTTGAGAATCCGGTTTATTCCCTGCTCGTTTTTCCCCATTTCCAGTTCCGCCGTCGCGCTCACGTCGTCAAAATCCACGTCGCGCGCCTGTAGCGCCGCCGACAGCATGGTGCAGTAACAATAGAGAGAGGCCCCCGCAAGCAGCCGCTTCGCCGTGCCGGCCCGCAGCTCCTGCGGTATGCCCCTGTTATCGACAACGACGCGCGGCAGCGCGGCGCCGCCGGTCTCGATGGTATGCACGTCGTCCTTGCAGGAATAGGAAACCGTCAGCGTATCCGCCATGTTCATCCTCCGTCGTTCCGGTTCTGTCCGAAGACGCTCCGGGCGTCGCCCCGGCGTCGCGGCTCTGTTCGTCTGCTGGTTGCACCGCAGATAATAGAGCGCCCCTGTAGGAGCTGCAACGCTTACAGGGGCAGAAAAACTGTGAGTTCAAAACTCCGGGGAACTGTCCCGCCGGGCGGAGGGCGCATCGCCACGCTCCGCCCTTTTTTTGTATCCGCTGCCGGCGGCGTTGGCAAGGCTCCCCGCAGGCCGTTACGCGGGAAGCGCGGCGCCGGGCAGGCGAATGCACGATTTGCGTCATATCCTTGCCAGCTATGCCGTCAACAGCGGACAAGATACAGCCGTTTCGCAAGGCGACGGGATAGAAAAAGGCGGCTTGCCTTGTACCAAAATATGGTGCATCCTTCTATCAGGAAATCAACATGACATGGACCGTCACTATTCAGAACAAGGCCCGAAAGGGCATCGGCAGGTTGCCGGAACGGGTAAAGCGAACGCTGGCCCTGCTGATGACGGAAATGGAAGACCAGGGCCCCGTCAGAGGCAACTGGCCCAATTACGGCAAGCTGGGCCCCGGCCGTCATCACTGCCACCTGAAAAAAGGCCATCCGACCTATGTGGCCGTCTGGGAAGAATCGCCGGAAGGCATCAAGCTCATCGAGGTAACCTATGCGGGAACACACGAACGCGCGCCCTACTGACGCCGTAATCCTGTCCTTTTCCGTTCCGGCAGCTCGCGTTGCCGAAGCCGTGCGCGCCATGAAGGGACTCGGTTTTGAACCTGCCCGCGACGCGACGCCGTGGCGGGACGTTCTTGGCTATGCGAACGAGGAAATGCCCGGCGTGCTGCTGTCCGGCGCGCGTTACCGGGAAGGACTGACACAGGCGCAGCTTGCCGAAAAGACCGGCATTTCCCGCCGCCATATCAGCGAAATGGAAAACGGCAAGCGCCCCATCGGCAAGAAGAACGCCCGCTTGCTGGGCGAGGCGCTGCACATGGAACCGCGCCTGCTGCTGCGCGTCTGAGCCTGAAAAGGCGATGACAGGCGCCCCGGCGCTTCTCCCGGAAGTCCGGCGGCCCGAAACGAAAAAGCCCTCGCGGATTTTCCACGAGGGCTTGTTCTCACTGGAGCCAGCTAAGAGACTTGAACTCTTGACCTGCTGATTACGAATCAGCTGCTCTACCAACTGAGCTAAGCTGGCGCAAGAGGGAAAGTGGCAGAAATGGGCCTGACTGTCAAGCGATTATTTCAATTTTTTTATGGTCAGGGGAATGCAGTGCAATTTCCGGCTGATTTCTTCCGTGCCGCCCAGCTCCCAGCTTACGTCGTCGGGGTTCCAGCCGAGGCGCTCCGCCACCGCGCGCACGACGCCGGCCACGTTCAGCACCGGATGACGCTGAAAAACCTGCGGCAGGCCGTAGGTCAGATTGCAGACAAGGCATTTGCCCGGACGTTCATGCAGTTCAAAGGCCAGTTTCGCCTCTTCCGGCTTCAGCTCGCGGCACGCCAGCCGAATATCGTAGGCCCCCTCTTCCGCACCGCCGAACAGCGCGTCAAAAAAATCCTCCGTGCGCTGCGCGGGAAATATTTCCGACAGAAATTCCTTATCCAGAACCTGCGCCATTGATGCTTCCTCCATGTGCATATGCCTCTTGCCGTGCGTCGTTCGTCGTATATATCCTCCTCGTATAGGTCTCTTTGCCGTTTCTGGCAAGTCCGCCGGCGCTTCCGCCCCCGCGCGGGGAAAAGTCCCGGAGCGCCGCCCCGCCCTCTTCCCCCCGACGCCCTTGTCGGCTAGATTCCTTCGGAGGGACGCCCCCGCCCCGACATCCGCTCAATCGCAACGTACCTACAAGGATGCCCCATGCTCGTACGCCATTGGATGACCTCGGACGTTCTTTCCGTCACCCCGGAAACCAGTCTGCTGAAATGCAAGAAAATCTTCCGGGAACGCCAGTTTTCAGCCCTCCCGGTCGTCGATGCGGACAGGCGCGTCGCCGGTCTGCTGACCGCGGAACAGCTGAGCGAATTCGCGCCCCGCAGCCATACCGGCTACGAGGCCCTGGAACAGCTGAGCCGCCTTGCGGAAGGCCTCGTCAGGGAAGTCATGACCCCGGCGCCCGCCACCATCCCCCTGACCACACCTCTGGAAGACGCCGCCGTCTTCATGATCGACAACCACGCCCCCTGTCTGCCCGTCGTGGACAGGAACGGGGTTCTTGCCGGCATCATTACGGAATGGGACATCTTCCGCGCGCTCGTTCGCATCACCGGCGCGCGGGAAGGCGGCGTACTCATGGCCTTCGTTCTTGAAAATCCCTATGAAACCGGCAGCCTGCGCGCCATTCTGGAGCAGATCAAGAGCCAGGACGGCAATATCATGTCCGTTCTCGGCAGCGCGAAGGATCACAGCCGCCGCCGCGTCAGCATCCGCTTCCGCGCCGCGAATCGCGCCGCGGAGGACGCCATTCTCCAGTCCTTCCTGTCCAGCGAGCAGCTGCGCTACTGGTCCCGCGACGGCGAAACGCACAGCGTCCACGATACCGCCGCCGACGGCGTTCTCCAGATATAGCGCCTTTTCCGCTTGAAACGCGCTGCCCTTCAAACCATACGCTTCGGGCCGGGCGGCGCCGTCTCGCCGCCTCGCGTTTCACCTTCCCAAAGATGAAGCGCTCTAAAGACATGCCCCTTGTTTTCGTCTTTCGCGCTTCCGGGGGACGGGCGCCGGGGGAAAGCCTCGGCGCTACCGCTACGTCCATCCTCCGAATAAAAGCGCGTTGGGGGAAGGATGGGGGGCCCGGGGGGAAGGCCCCCCCCTTGCGCGCGAGCCAAGGGGGTTTCCTTCCCCCCGGACAACAATCAGACTGCGCGCCAGCCGCGACCGAATGGCGGTCGCAGGCCGTGCCCGTTGCGACGAGCGTCATTCTTCCCGGGCGGCGAATTCCTTGCACAGGCGGCGGAAAATATCCTTCATGTTCTCGACGGCGGTCAGACGCAGACGCGTTCCTTGCCGCTCCACGCGCCCCAGCACGCTGTACGTCTCCCGATTGCCGCCGTCGAAGAGATCAAACGCCACAAGCCAGGCGCCGTCGTCGCTCCGAACAGGGGACGAAACGCGCGTTATCTGCTTGCGCCCCATGGAAACGTCGGCAAAGAGAGGCGCAAGAACGCCCTGCGCGGCGGGAGCGTCCGCTTTCCGCCTGCCGGCGAAGGCCCCCGAAGCGATGCCATTGCGAACAAAGGCCCCCGCCTCCCGCGCCAGCAACCGGCGGGCCGCCGGCGCGTCGGAAAGGGGCGAGAACATCAGCGCCAGCACCGGCGGCGTCTGCTCCCCTCCCCGCGCCGAAACCTCGGCGACAACCGCGACGGCGCGCTCCAGAACGAGATCCACATCCACGGCGGCCTCGAAGGCCTTCACATCGGCGGCGTCGACGGCATCGCGCGCGGCAAGGATGCAGGCGCGCGCCGCCTCGGCATCCGACGCCGCCGCGACGGTCGCGCCGCCCGAGAGACTGAAAAGGACGCAGAGGCAGAGCGCCCACGCCCGAACGACTGCGAAAAAAAGATAGTTCATTCGGTCTGGTTCCTCCCTGAGATCGGTCAAGTTTGAGACGCCGCTCCCTTTCTGTCAACGCTCCCCGGGGAGCGCGCCGCGCGGGGCGGAGCGCCCGGTTTCCAGCAGCGGAAAACGACGTTTCCTTCCGGTTGCGAAAAAGGGAAAGGCCGCATTTACGCATTTTTCGCGACTTATTAAAAGCAAATAAAATCAATATATTATTGTTATTGTGAAAAAAAGATGTTATGATTTTGCGGCGAGACCCCTTGACCTTGAACGCTAAAAGGGAGCATCTTGGAACGAACTCCCGAACAAGGTTCTCTTGCTGGGAAGAAGTCGCGCACGACAGGAGAACGCATGAAAACCATTCCGGTGGCAGAGGCAGTCGGCACGGTACTGTGCCACGATATCACCCGCATTGAGCCGGGGGGCGAAAAAGGGCCGGTCTTTCGCAAGGGCCATGTCGTACGGGAAGAGGATATTCCCGTACTACTGAGCGTGGGCAAGGAAAATCTGTATGTTTTCACGCCTGCGGAAGGCATGCTGCACGAAGACGAGGCGGCCGCGCGCATCGCGCGCATCGCGGTCGGCGAAAATCTGACCCTCACCGAACCCAGGGAGGGGCGGATAAACTTCCTGGCGCAATGCCAGGGCCTGCTGCGGGTGGACGTTCCCGCATTGAGCCGCGTCAACGCCTTTCCCGACATTGCGCTGGCCACGCTGCACACCATGCAGGAAGTACGGCAAGGGCAGCCTGTCGGCGGTACCCGCATCATCCCCCTGTTCATTGAGGAAACCAAAATCCGCGAACTGGAAAGCAGGACCGCCGGTCCGATCATTTCCGTTCTGCCCTTCCGATCGCTGAAGGTCGGCATCGTCACCACGGGCAGCGAAGTCTTTCACGGACGCATCAAGGACGGCTTCGGCCCGGTGCTGCGAAAGAAGTTCGCCGATCTGGGATGCACGGTGGCCGGGCAGGAGATCGTCAACGACGACATTGAAATGATCAGCGCCGCCATACGGCGGTTCATCGACGACGGCGCCGAGCTGGTCGCCTGTACCGGCGGCATGTCCGTCGATCCCGACGACAGGACCCCGGCGGCCATCCGCGCGGCGGGCGGCGTCGTGGAGAGCTACGGCGCGCCCATGTTCCCGGGCGCCATGTTCCTGCTCGCCCATATCGGCGACGTGCCCGTGCTCGGCCTGCCCGGCTGCGTCATGTACCACAAGGCCAGCATTTTCGACATGATCGCGCCCCGTCTGCTGGCCGGCGTGCCCGTAACCCGCGCGGACATCGCGGAACTCGGACACGGCGGTTTCTGCAGCGGCTGCCCGGAATGCCGCTACCCCCTGTGCGGTTTCGGCAAGTATTGAGGGGGTGGAAACAGTCAATCCGTTGCTTGACGGAGGTACAATCCGCATTCACGTCTCTTTCCGGCTTCGTCGCGCAAATTGAAGCCGGAAAGGACTTATCAACCTTCGGACCGGACATCATGCGAGTTTCGGTCCCTTCACCCAGGAGGTTCGCATGTTCACCAAGACGCTTATGGTCAACGGCGTTGCCCGTCAGGTGCTCGTCAATGCCGAGGACGTTCTCGCCAACGTGCTGCGCGATCAGCTCAAGCTCACCAGCGTGAAGCTTGGTTGCGAAAAAGGGCATTGCGGCGCCTGTTCCATCATCATGAACGGGAAACTGGTCCGCAGCTGCGTCGTCAAGATGAAGCGCGTGGAAGACAACGCCGAGATCATGACGCTGGAAGGGCTCGGCACGCCCGATCATCTGCATCCCCTGCAGGAAGCCTGGATTTTCCACGGCGCGGCCCAGTGCGGCTTCTGCACGCCCGGCTTTATCCTGTCCGCCAAGAGCCTGCTGGATCACAATCCCAGCCCCACCCGCGAAGAAGTGCGCGACTGGTTCCAGAAAAACCGCAACGTCTGCCGCTGCACCGGCTACATTCCGCTGGTCGACGCCGTCATGGACGCCGCCGCCGTCATGCGCGGCGACAAGGATATTGAAGAAATCCGCTACAAGCTGCCCGCCGACGGCCGCGCCTTCGGTTCGCGCCTGCCCCGTCCCAGCGCCGTGGCCAAGGTGACCGGCACGGCCGAATACGGCGCGGACGCCGCCGTCCGCATGCCCGCGGGAACCCTGCACCTCGCGCTGGCGCAGGCCAAGGTGTCTCATGCGCTCATCAAGGGCATCGACACGTCCGAAGCCGAAAAGATGCCCGGCGTATACCGCGTTCTGACGCACAAGGACGTCAAGGGCAAGAACCGCATCACCGGCCTGATCACCTTCCCCGACAACAAGGGCGACGGCTGGGATCGTCCCATTCTCAACGATACGAAGGTGTTCCAGTACGGCGACGCGCTGGCCATCGTCTGCGCCGACACCGAATGCAACGCCCGCGCCGCCGCCGAGAAAGTGAAGTTCGATCTTGAGCCGCTGCCCGAATACATGAACGCCATGGACGCCATGGCCCCCGACGCCATCGAAATCCATCCCGGCACGCCCAACATCTATTACGAACCCCACATCGAAAAGGGCGAGGACACCAAACCCTTCTTTGACGATCCCGACAACGTGGTCGTGGAAGACAGCTTCTACACCCAGCGCCAGCCCCACCTGAACATCGAACCCGACGTGGGCTACGGCTACCTGAATGATCAGGGGCAGCTTGTCATTCATTCCAAGTCCATCGGCCTGCACCTGCACGGCCTCATGATCGCCCCCGGTCTCGGGCTGGAGTTCGGCAAGGACCTGGTCATGGTGCAGAACACCACCGGCGGCACCTTCGGCTACAAGTTCAGTCCCACCATGGAAGCCCTGATCGGCGTGGCCGTTCTGGCCACCGGCCGCCCCTGCCACCTGCGCTACAATTATGAGCAGCAGCAGCAGTATACCGGCAAGCGCTCGCCCTTCTGGACGACCGTACGCATGGCCGCCGACAAGAAAACCGGCAAGATCAAGGCCATGGAAACCGACTGGACCTGCGACCACGGTCCCTATTCCGAATTCGGCGACCTGCTGACCCTGCGCGGCGCCCAGTTCATCGGCGCGGGCTACGGCATTCCGAACATTCGCGGCAACGGCCGCACGGTCGCCACCAACCATGCCTGGGGCGCCGCGTTCCGCGGCTACGGCGGCCCCGAATCGGAGTTCCCCTCCGAAGTGCTGATGGACGAACTGGCCGAAAAGCTGGGTATGGACCCCTTCGATCTGCGCGAAATCAACTGCTACAAGGAAGGCGATACCACGCCGACCGGCCAGAAGCCCGAAGTCATGAACCTGCCGACCA
>CALUWU010000095.1 GCA_944324555.1 uncultured Desulfovibrio sp. | reverse complement strand
ATGTTGACGGGGCGTTCGGTTTCGACGACGCCGATGCCGCCGAGAACGCGGACATCGGCCACGCCGGGCATGCCGGCGCAGGGGGCAAGGCCGGTGCGCAGACTGCTTTCCAGCGCGGCGACCTGCCGCCGCCACGAGCCTTCGGCCAGCAGATCAAGGCTTGCCAGCGCCACGGCGCAGGCCAGAGGATTGCCCATGAACGTCGGGCCGTGCATGAAGACCTGTCCGCCGCGGCAGATGCCCTCGGCCACCCGCCGGGAGCAGACGGCGGCCGCCAGCGTCATGAGGCCGCCGGTCAGCGCCTTGCCGCAGCAGAGAATATCCGGCGTTACCTCCGCGTGTTCCAGGGCGAACATCCTGCCGGTGCGTCCGAAGCCGGTCGCGATCTCGTCAAAGATGAGCAGCGCGCCGTGCGCGCGACAGAGTTCCGCCATGCCGCGCAGGTAGTCGGGATGATAGAACCACATGCCGCCCGCCCCCTGCACGACGGGCTCCAGAATGACGGCCGCGATCTCGCGTCCGTGTTCCTCGAAAGCGCGACGGGCATCGTCCAGACAGGCCGGATCAAAGGGCGCGTCAAAACGGCAGGCGGGGCGCTCGATGAAAATCTGCCGCGGCAGCACGCCGTTGAACAGCGTGTGCATGCCCGTCACGGGATCGCAGACCGACATGGCGCCCAGCGTGTCGCCGTGATAGCCGCCGCGCGGCGTCAGAAAGCGCGTCCGCCCGGTCTCGCCCGCGCCCTGCTGGTATTGCAGCGCCATCTTGAGGGCCACCTCGACGGCCACGGAACCGGAATCGGCCAGAAAGACGCGATCCAGCCCGTCGGGCAGAAGCTCCAGAAGGCGCTCCGCCAGACGCACGGCGGGCTCGTGCGTGACGCCGCCAAACATGACGTGCGGCATACGCCCGGCCTGACGCCGCAGGGCCGCCGTCAGACGCGGATGATTATAGCCGTGAATGGCGGTCCACCATGAGGACATGCCGTCCACCAGCTCGCGCCCGTCGACGAGCGCCAGCCGGTTGCGCCGGCTGCGGGCCATGGCGAACACCGGCAGGGGTTCCGTCGCCGAGGTATAGGGATGCCACAGGCAGCGCTTGTCCCGCTCCTGAAGATCCTGGGCCCGGGCGGCGGCCTCCTCTTCGGCGCGGGGCGAGCAGGCGCCGCGCGCGACCTCGACCAGCGGCTCGCAGGCGTCGGCCAGCGCCTGCCAGGCCAGCGCGGCGCGGGGCGCGCTGTGCAGATCGGGATCAAAGGGCAGGACGACCAGCGGCGCGCCGCAGGCCTCCAGACGGCGGCGCAGCAGCGCTGCGTTGTCCACCCTGACGGCAAGGGCGTCGGGGTCCGCGCGTCCGGGCATGGCCCGCGTGTCGGAAAGAACGACGCCCGCCAGCGGCAGCCCGCGCGCGACGACGGCCTCGACGGAAAGCAGCGCATGATTGAGACCGCCCAGATAGTTGCCGCCCACAAGCAGCACGGGCAGCCCGAGGGCTTCCATGAGGTCCAGCATGTCCTCGCTCTCGTTGAGCGGCACATGCAGGCCGCCGGCGCCCTCCAGAAGCAGCCCCTGCGCTTCCTCGTCGCCGTCCCAGTGCCGCATCACGGAGGAACGCAGGGCTTCCGCTTCCAGCCGCGCGCCTTCGCGCGCGGCCGCAAGATGCGGCGAAGCGGGCATGGCAAAGCGGCGCAGGGTCGCCGGCGCGAGGGCGTCGCGCAGATCCGCCACGGCGGCGGCGTAGACGGCGGCGTCGGCGCGCGCGTCGTCGGGGCCGTCTACGCCGGTTTGCACGGGCTTGACGGGACGCACGCGCAGCCCGGCCCTTGTGCATGCGCGCAGCAGGGCCGCCGTCGCCACGGTCTTGCCCACGTCCGTGCCCGTTCCAGAGACGAAAATGCCGCGCAGCGGACGAGTGAACGCGATCTGGGGCTGTTTATTCATGTCCCACCACCTTGAAACCGGCGTCGGCTATCATACGGACATCCTGCGCCGCGCCGTTGCCGCAGGTCGTCAGATAATCTCCCGTCATGAGGGCGTTGGCGCCCGCGCGGAACATCTCCGGCTGCCGCTCGCCCAGCGCCGACGGCCGCCCGCCGCAGACGCGCAGCGTGGCCTGCGGCAGCAGGCAGCGCAACAGGGCGACGACGCGCAGGGCTTCGCCCGGCTCCATGACGGGCCGGTCGCCCAGGGGCGTGCCCGGATGCGGATAAAGAAAGTTCACGGGCACGTTGTCCGCCTGAAGGGCGGCCAGCTCCAGCGCGAAGCGGCAGCGATCCTCCCAGGATTCGCCAAGGCCGAAGATGCCGCCCGAGCAGACGGACAGGCCGGCCGCGCGCGCCCGGAGAACGGTCTCCCTGCGCTGTTCCCATGTCTGGGTGGTGCAGATATCCGGGTAGCGCGTCGAAGCGGTTTCCAGATTGTGATGGAAACGGCGCAGCCCCTGACGGGCCAGCCGTTCCAGCGCTTCCCGGGGCAGGCGGCCCAGCGAGCCGCAGACGCGGGCGCGGATCTCGTCGGGCAGCGACAGCAGCGTCTCGCCGACAATCTCCAGTTCCCGCTCCCGCAGCGCGCCGCCGCTGGCGACGATGCCGATATGCCGCACCGGCAGGGCGGCCAGTTGCAGAATGCGTTCCCGCAGGCGTTCCGCGTCAAGCATGGGATACGTCTGAATATCCGCCGTGCTGCGACGACTCTGGGAGCAGAAGGCGCAGTCCATGCCGCAGTTGCCGCTGCGGGCGTTGATGATGGCGCACAGGCTGACATTCTTTCCGAAACGGGCTTCCCGCACGGCGTCGGCGCGACGCAGCAGCTCTTCTTCAGGCAGGCGCGTCAGGGCCAGCGCCTCTTCCAGCGTGCGGGGGGGCGACGCGACGGAACACATTTCCGCCATGAAAATCTCCTTTGAAACGGGTGTGCTTTCCCGGAAACGGGAAAGAAGGCTTTCAGGCTCCCGCGCGGCGGGAACGCGAACGGGCCGCCGGGCGACGCGCCCCGGCCGTGAAAAACGGCAAGGGCAGCCGCGAAGCGGCTGCCCTTGTTCATACACGTTTCGGGAATGGACGTCTATTTGGCCTTGCGGCGCTTTTCCCACAGGCGCATATCTTTCATCTTGCGACGGCGTTCGCGCTGCAACGACTTGCACACCAGCGGAACGTCCTTCTTGAGACCCCATTTTTCCTTGTAGGACGCCATGTCAAGGCCGTGGCTCGCCAGATGCCGCTTGGTAAGAATCTTGAACGTCTTGCCGCACTCCAGGCACGTCACGGATTTTTCCTTGATGGACTTGCGGGCCTCCTCGACCATCTCGGAACTGTCGCCGTCGAACGATATTTCCCCTTCAGCCACGGAGCGGATGCTTTGCGCCAGTTTCTGAATGAACGTCGCGATCTCGTCTTCGGTCATCACACGCACGCCGGCCTGCGCGCGGGCAATTTCCAGAGCTTCCTTCAAATAATCGTCCATGGCGGACCTTCCTGTTGGTTTGTTGCGTCCCGTCCCTCCTCAAATTCTATCCTCAGGACGCTGCAAGTACGTATAGATAGTTTGAATATAACGAAAACGTTCTTCACCGTCAACAATGATCGCCGCGAAGACTCTCTTAGTCGTCGCGGAAAGCGTCATTGTACGACGCAGTACCCCAAAAGACTTCGTTCATATATTGCCACAAGACGTCGTCTCCAACATAGCGCTTTTCTATGTTGCCGGTATTAGCCAGCGGCGTCTGTACGCTGAAGGCCTCGCGCGCCCTCTGCTCGAAACGACTCACATAGTCCGCCCTTCCATACGGCAAGGCGGTAAGCGAGACGATATCGTCCGGCAAAGGTTCCCGATATTCCATGATTATCTTTCCGAGATCAAAGTTGCAGCGCGTTGCAAATGCGCGGACAATCCACCGTTGCGGAACTGCATCCTTCTGTTCCAGGGTCTGGGGATTGGTCAGGCGCGCAAAGGGATCCCGTTCTGTTTCCGCCGCATAGGTAAAGGCCTGAAAGGATTCCCCGGCAAAGACTTCCGTTCCAACATTGATGCTGAAGGGGCGGCGCATGTCGCCGTCCCAGCGCCATTGCACGGGCAGCTCGCCGTGGGCCACGATAGCCAGCGGCCCCTTGCCCGGGACGCCGTAAATCGCATACCAGTCGCGGATGGGCAGGCCGCCGATGACGCCGCAGCGCATCAGACGGGCGCGGCCTTCGCCGCCAAGAAGCAGCGGCAGGGATTTCGCCCCCAGAGATATGGACGGCCGGGCGCTGGACGCGTAGGCCCCGTTCTGCAGACCGCGCTGCTGTCCTCCGCCGGAAGCGGCGCACCCCGCGAGGAACGCGCAGCAAAGAAGCGCCGCCGCAATTCTTGTATGCCACATCATGGAAGACCTCCTTTGGAACATGTTGCAAAAAGCCCCGACAATCCCTGAAGGATGCCGGGGCTCGGATGAAACGGACGACATCGGCGCCCGTCGCAGGCGAGAAAGAGACGATTAGCGCCCCGGCGTCTGGGAACCGGTTTCGCTCTGTCCTCCAAGATAGTTTTGCAGGTCGCGCGACACCTCAAAGGAGCGCAGTTCCGTCGCCGCGGACTGACCGAACGGCGAATCCGGGAACTTGGCTACAAGATCCTCCAGCAGGGCGCGGGCGCGGGCCGTATCGCCGAGCTTGCGGTACAGGCGCGCTTCGCGGTAACGCAGGCCGGGATAATCCGGCGACGAGGCGTCCGGCACATAGGAACGGTAGCGATCCACCCATTCCAGCGCTTCCGGCAGGCGGTTGGCCACTTCGCAAATGTCCATGAGGGCGGCGATGGCCTCCTTGATGCGCAGCGGATCGGACTTGTCGGAACGCTCGTTTTCCAGCTGGGAAAAGAGATCCAGCACCTGCTTGTAATAGGCGTAGGCCGCGTGCACGTCGGGATGATTGGGGTTCGCCGCGTCCCGCGCCAGATAGTAGGTGGCGTAGGCCCGCTGGTAGAGCGGGAACTCCGGCCGCCGGGCAATCTGACGCCACATGGCGAGCGCCGCCTCGTCGCGATTGAGGTTCTGGGCCGACAGGGCCATGGCGTAGTCCAGCTGCAGCCGCAGGCCGGGGCTCATGTCCCAGGAATGCACGAGCTGGGCCAGTTCCAGAATCCTTTCCCAGGCGCCGGCCTTGATGTAACGGTTGAAGTATTCCGCAAAGGCCATTTCCCCGTAACGGGGGTCCTTGGGCGACTTGAGAAACTCGCTTATCAGGGTCAGATACTTGGCGTCGTCGCCGCGTTCCTTGTAGCCCTGCGCCAGCGCGTAGCGCATGGTGGAGTCGATGGGTCCGTAACGCTGGCGCACCAGCGGGAAGCCGTTCCACAGGAGCAGGATGCGGCCGTAGTTCTGCTCGGCCAGCGAATTCGCCAGTTCCTTCTGGAAGGCGGCCCAGATCACGTCGCGGGCCTGAGGCACGTCCTCGTGGTCAGGATACATGTCCACGAAATCGGCGGCCTTGCCCATGGCCTCGGTATAGTGCTTGTCCCACAGCAGCCACATGGCGTACTTCAGGCGCGAGATCACGGCCGAGGGCTGAATCTTCGACGCCTCGGACAGCTTGAGATACAGCTGTTCGATGCCGGGGTCGCTCGGCTGCCCGAAAACCCGCGTCATGACGTCGTAGTTGATCGGCGCGTCGTACATGCCCTTTTCGCCAAGGCGCATCCGCGCGGTGATGGTCGGGTCGCCGTCGGGCCAGTGCCGCACCAGCTGCTGATACAGCACCGTCGCCGCGGGCCAGTCCTTGTGCGTGGCGTACAGATCCGCCATGGAGAGCAGGAGGGCGTCGTTGCCTTCGCGCTTGGGATCCAGATTCAGATACAGCCACAGCAGTTCGCGCGCGGTTTCGTCCCGCCCCAGCGCGCGGGCGTTCGCCGCCTGCATCAGCAGGAAATTGACGTCGTCCAGATAGCAGCGCGGCCAGCGCTTGTTGACGAAGTCAAGAATGATCTGGGTATCGTTGTGCCGCTTCAGATTGTACAGGGCCTGGGCAAGCCCCATGGAGGCCCGTTCCAGCGACGAGCTTTCGGGGTACTTGTCCAGAACGAGACTGAACGAATGCACGGCCTCGTCGTTCATTTCGTGCTTCAGCTGCGCCCGGCCGAGTTCCGTCAGGCCCGCGGGCACTTCGGGAAAGGCGGGATAACGACGGTACAGGGCCATGATATGCGCCCCGGCGCCGTTGACGTCGTTGACGGCCAGATTGATGCGCCCCAGGCGCAGCATGGCCGAAGGCGCGCGCTCGAAGCGCAGATCGGCGTTCAGGGCTTCCGTCGTGGTCGCCATGACCTCTTCGTAGCCTTCCAGCGGCTTGTCCTTGTAAATGGCCCATACGCAATCGCTGATCATGTACAGCGTTTCAAGGCGCATCTGCTTGGAGATGGAAGGCACTTCCTTCAGTTCCCGCAGGATGGGCAGGGCGTTCGCAAACTGCCCGCTGTCCATCAGTTCCTGCGCTTCGGCCATCATCTTGTCCGGCTCCGGCGGCTTGGGAACGGGATTGCCCTGCTCGTCAACATAGACGACCCCGGGACCGGGGGCGTTCGCCGCCTCGTCGGAAGGCAGCGCGTTCAGAAAATCGGGGGCGGCGGCGTTCCCGGGCGCGGGCGCGGCCGGCGCGGGCGGCGCGGACACGGGAGGCGCGGCGGGAACCTGCGGCGCGGCGGCCGGAGGCGGCGTTTCCGGCATCGGCGGCGCCGACATCAGCGGCGCGGGCGCGGACGTCGCGCCCGGCATGGGCGGGGCTGACATCAACGGCGCTGGCGCGGAAGCGGCGCCCGGCATGGGCGGCGCCGACATCAGCGGCGCGGGCGCGGACGCGGCCCCCGGCATGGGTGGAGCCGACATCAGCGGCGCGGACGACTGCCCCGCGGGCAGCGCGTCCTGAGTGGACAGACCGCCCTTGACGGGCCAGTCCGTGGGGCCGCCCGTATTGACGGGGGAATACAGACTTTGTCCGTCGACGACGCGAGCGCCGAAGCCGCCGTCCGCCTCCGCGCCCATGACGGGCGTCGAGCACAAAAGACCAACGCAGGTCATGCTCAGAAATACGGCGCCCGCGGCTCTTCGCGCAAGACGTTCCATGACGCCCTCGCGCCCACAGGTCAGGGCGTCCGGTGCGAACCGCGCCTGAACGTCGCGGCGCTCTTGTCGGCATTGTCTGCTGTTCATGAAGGCATACCTCTACGGCAAGGGCGTGTTACACGCCTTTTTTCTTCAACTTTTCAATCAGGGTAGTGCGTTTGATACCCAGTAGTTCCGCCGCCTGATTTTTGACGCCGTCCGCGCGCTGCAAGGCTTCGTTGATCAGGCGCAACTCGACGGCATCCAGAAAATCTTTCAAATTTCCGCCATTTTCATTCATCGTCTGCAGAGTAGGCCAGAGGAAGCCCCCCTGTCCAGCCGCCGCGACGGGCATGTCGCCCGCCGTCGCGGACGGCGTCGGCGACGGCGGTTCGCGCCGGCCCGCCGAAGACCCGTCCTCCCCGGAAGCCGGCGGCGCCGCGACCTCGCAGGCTTCCGGCAGGACTTCCGGTTCCGGCATGGGCGACTCCGGCAGCAGGCTGATATCCCCCACCTGCGTCAGAATCTTGGCCGGCAGATCGTCGATATGAACGACGTCGCCGTCAACCAGGATGCTGAGGCGCTCCATGAGGTTTTCCAGCTCGCGCACATTGCCCGGCCACGGGTAGGCCATGAACACGCTCCGCACCTGCGGATCAAGCGTCAGCGGCGGGCGCTCCTTCTTGAGGCAGAAGCGGTCCAGGAAGAAGCGCGACAGCAGCAGCACGTCGCCGCCCCGCTCGCGCAGGGGGGGCAGATGCAGCGGAATGACGTTCAGGCGATAGAAAAGATCCTCGCGGAAACGCCCCGCGGCGACCTCCGCCTCCAGATCGCGGTTGGTGGCCGCCACGATGCGGACGTCGACTTCCTTGCTGGCGCCGCCGCCCACGCGCTCAATTTCCCGTTCCTGCAGGACTCGCAAAATTTTGACTTGCAAACTTAGATCCATTTCTCCGATTTCATCCAGAAAAATGGTCCCTCCGTCGGCCAGCTCAAAACGTCCCGCCCGCGAACGGAGCGCGTTGGTAAACGCGCCCTTTTCATGCCCGAAAAGTTCGCTCTCCAGCAGTTCCTTGGGAATGGCGCCGCAGTTGATGGGCACAAACGGCTTATCGGCGCGGCGGCTGTTGTCATGCAGGGCCCGTACCAGCAGCTCCTTGCCGGTGCCGGATTCGCCCGTAACCAGCACCGTGCTGTCCGTAGGCGCCACTTTTGCCAGCATTTTAAAGACATCGGCCAGCGTGGTGCTCTGCCCGATAATGCCGCTCGTATTGAGCTTCATGATGCAACACCCTGTTAACGTTGCGATGCGTCAAAATTCTGAATACACTGGAGCGCCGCAGATTTCCAGCAAAAAAAGCAGGGATTTCCCCTGAATGCGGCGCCCGAGACGGGGCGACGCCCGCTAAAAGCCAACTGGAGTTCCTTTTCATGCCCGTGCAACGCTCTCTTCCGGCAACGCCCGTCGACGCCCTGCGCGACCCTCTGCTACAGACTCTTGCCCGCGGCGACAACGCCGTCGTCTGCGCCCCGCCGGGCGCGGGAAAGAGCAGCCGGACGCCGCTCTGGCTGCTCGACGCCGACTGGCGCGACGGCAGAAAGATTCTTCTTCTGGAACCCCGTCGCGTGGCCGCAAGGGCCCTTGCCCGCTACGCCGCGCGTCTTCTGGGAGAAAACGTCGGCGAAACGGTGGGCTACAGCATGCGTCAGGAACGCGTCGTCAGCGCCGCCACCAGACTGGAAATCGTCACCGAGGGCGTTCTTGCGCGCCTGCTGCAGCAGGACCCCGCCCTGCCCGACGTGGCCTGCATCCTTTTCGACGAATTTCACGAGCGCTCCCTCCAGGCCGATCTCGGCCTTGCCCTGAGCCTCGAAAGCCGCGCGCTCTTCCGCCCCGATCTGCGCCTCGCGGTCATGTCCGCCACGCTCGACGCGGACGGCGTCGCCGCGCTGCTCGGCGACTGCCCCGTGCTGCGCTGCGAGGGCCGGAGTCATCCCGTGGAGACGATCTACCTGCCTCCGCCGCCCGAGGCCGTCGGGCCGGCCGGTCTGGCGCGCCATACGGCCGCCGTCGTCCTCCGCGCCCTGCGCGCCGAAGACGGCGGCATTCTGGTTTTCCTTCCCGGCGCGGCGGAAATCGCCCGCGTCGCCGAGGAACTGGAAGCAGGCGTTCCGCCGGAGGTCGACGTCTACCCTCTTTACGGCCAGCTCTCCGCCGCGCGCCAGGACGAGGCCATAGCCCCGTCGCCCTCCGGCAGACGCAAGATCGTGCTGGCGACCTCCATCGCGGAAACCTCCCTGACCATCGAGGGCGTCCGCATCGTCGTCGATACGGGGCTGTGCCGCCGGCCCCGCTGGGACTCCGCCGCGGACGCGGCCCGTCTTGTCACGGAACGGGTTTCGCTGGCGGCGGCCGATCAGCGGGCCGGACGCGCCGGACGCACCGAACCCGGCCTGTGCCTGCGCCTCTGGCGCAAGGAGGAAACGGCGGGACTGCGCCCCGCCATCCGCCCGGAAATTCTGGAAAGCGACCTGGCCCCTCTTGTGCTGCAAACCGCGCAATGGGGGACGCCTCCAGAAGAACTCCACTGGCTGAATACGCCGCCGTCCTCCCGATTGCAAGCGGCGCGTCGCTGTCTTGTCTCGCTGGAGGCCCTTGAATCGGACGACGGAAGCGACAGGCTCACCCCGATGGGGCGGCGCATGGCGGCCCTTCCCCTGGCCCCGAGAACGGCCCGGATGCTGCTGACGGCCCCCGCCCCGCTGCGCCGCGAGGCCTGTCTGCTGGCCGCCCTGCTGGAAGAGGACAGGGGCGGCGCCCAGAGCGATCTGCGGCGCGCGCTGGATCAGGAACGGCGCTCCCCCTCCTCGCGCGTGGCGGCGCTGGCGGCCCGTCTGGATCGCCTCTGCCCTCCCCCGGCTCCCGGCGGGGACGAGGTCGCGCCGTCCGACGCCGTCGGCTGGCTGACGGCCGCCGCCTGGCCCGAGCGCGTGGCCCGGCGCGGCGGCGAACAAAATCAGGAGGCCGTCTATCTGCTGCGCTGCGGGCAGGCCGCCGCCCTGCCCCTTGACGACGCGCTGGCGCGCGAACCCTTTCTGGCCATTGCCGACATGGGCGGCAGCGCCGCTCGCAGCCGGGCGCGCATCCGCCGCGCCGCGCCCCTCTCCCGCGAGGCAATCGAACGGCTCTTTGCCGCGCGCATCAGCACGCAGGATCAGACGAGCGTCTCCGAGGACGGGCAGCTTTTCGCCCGGCGCCGGCGCATGCTGGACGCGATCCTGCTGGAAGACGTTCCCCTGCCCCGCCCCGACGGAACCGAGGCGGCCCTCGCCCTCTGCGACTATCTGCGCCGTCGCGGCCTCGATGCGCTCCCGTGGACGGACGATCTGCGCCAGTGGCGGGAGCGCGTGCTGCTGGCGCGCCGGCTTGACGGCGACGTCTGGCCGGACGTTTCCGACGCGGCCCTGCTCGCCGACCTTGAGGGCTGGCTCGCGCCCGTCCTTGAGGGAACGACCGATCTCGGGCGCTTTCCCGCCGCCGAACTGGGGCGCGCCCTGCGCGCCCTTGCGCCGCCGCCCCTGCCCCGGCGTCTGGACGCCCTTCTCCCGGGCGAATGGACGGCGCCGTCCGGCAGACGCCATCCCATTGTCTACGGCGAGGAAGGCGGCCCCTACGTCGCGGTCAAGTTGCAGGAATGCTTTGGCTGCCGCGCGACGCCCAGCCTTGCGGACGGCCGCTGCCCCCTGACCCTGCGCCTGCTCTCGCCCGCGGGACGGCCCCTGCAAATCACCAGAGACCTCGGCAATTTCTGGGTGTCGGCCTATCCGCAGGTACGCGCGGAAATGCGCGGCCGGTATCCGAAACATCCGTGGCCGGAAGATCCGACGACCGCCGTCCCCACGGCAAGAACAAAGAGGGCGGCGGCCGGCGGCAAGAAATGATGGAAAGAAAGGCGGGAAGAAAGCGACGGCGCGCGGGACGCGCCGCCTCGCGTTTCGCCTTTTTCAAAGGCAAAGCGCGCCGGCCATGTGCCGGGCAGCCGCGGCGGCGCTGGCCCATGCCCAGTGAAGATTGTAGCCGCCCAGCAGCCCGGTCACGTCCAGCGCCTCGCCGATGAACCAAAGATGGGGAACAAGGGCGCTTTCCATGGTCTTGGGACGCACGTGGGCGACGTCGACGCCCCCGGCGGCGGCTTCGGCGCGGGAAAAGTCCGCAAGGGCCGCCGGTACGACAAGGTTCCGCTGTATGGCGTCGGCAATCTGCCGCCGGTGCGCGCGCGACAGTTCCGCGCACTTGCGGCGGCCGGGGCCGGGCGGCGTCAGGGCGTCGGCAAGACGCTGCGGCATGAGGCGGCGAATGACGGTCAACGCCTGCGTCCTGCCGTTTTCCGGCGCGTCAATCAGGGCTTCCACATCGGCGTCCGGGGCGAAATTCAGCCGGAGGGCCTCGCCTTCGTTCCAGAAAAGCGAAGCCTTGAGCGCCGCCGGTCCGCTGACGCCGTCGTGCGTGAAAAGAAGGCTGTCCGTCCATGCGTCGCGGGTAAGCCCGCTCCGCGGCAGATCCACGCGGACCGGCAGGCTGACGCCCGCCAGCGCGGCGCAGCCGGTATCGGCCGACGGCCAGCCGGAAGGCATCCGCAGGGGCGCCAGAGCCGGACGCGGCGGCACAACCGCATGCCCGAAGGATTCGGCCAGACGCAGGGCGGCGTCCGTGGCGCCCGCCTGCGGCCATGCGGGGCCGCCCAGCGCCACGACCAGACCGCGCGCCTTCCAGAGACCGTCGCCAGCGGCCACGCAAAAGCCGTCGCCCTCGCGCCAGGCGCGCGAGACGGGCGCGTGGCAGACAAGGCGGCAGCCGGCGGCCCGGCAGTCCTCCAGCAGGGCGTCCCGCAGCCGTCGGGCCGGGACGGTAAGAAAGAGCTGTCCGTGCTCCCGCTCCTCATACGGCAGCCGCCATTCCACAACGATCAGTTCCAGCATGTCGCGCGGGGCGAAGCCCTTGAGGGCGGGCAGACAGAAGCGCGGCCGCGCGCAGCGGTAATGGCGCGGCGCGACGTCAAGATTGGTAAAATTGGCCCGCCCGCCGCCGCTCAGACAGAGCTTGAGCCCCGGCCGCTCCCCGCCTTCGAGCAGCAGGACGCGCAGCCCGCGACGCGCGGCCTCGCGCGCGCAAAAAAGCCCCGACGCGCCCGCGCCGAGGATCATGACGTCAAAATCCGCGCCGCCGCTGAAACGCCGCGCGCAAGGCGCGTTGTCATTCGCGGCGGGCGCGTCTATAGTAACGGAGTTTCCGGGAAGTTCATTCATGCCGGATTCGTAGCACAGAGGTACATCCATGCCAATACTTTCCAGCCGTTACGACTGTCCGCGCTGGTGCCGGAATCCGCACGTCAACACCATCTGGCCGTCGTTCTTCCGCCGCGCGGGCTTTCCTCGCCCCGGCGTCGATCCCGAGCCGCAACGCGAACGCCTGCGGACGCCCGACGGCGACTTTCTGGATGTGGATATCTACCGGCATGCGGCGCCCCCGAAGGGCGTCGCCATCATATCGCACGGACTGGAGGGCAACAGCCGGCGGCATTACGTTCTCGGCATGGCCGCGACGATGTTCGCGCTCGGTCTGGACGTGCTGGCCTGGAACATGCGGGGATGCTCGGGCGAACCCAACGCCACCGACCGCCTCTACCACATGGGCCAGACGGACGATCTCGCGCTGGTAACGCGGCGCGCGGAAGACTGGGATCGGCCCATTGTACTGGCGGGATTCAGCATGGGCGGCAATCAGATTCTGAAATGGCTGGGCTGCGGCGGCGCTTCGCCGCTGACGCGCTGCGCCGTGACGATCTCCGTGCCGTGCGAACTGGAAAGCGCGGCCGAAGTCATGGACGGGCCGTCCTGCCGCGTCTACATGCGCTACTTTCTGAAGACCATGATCCCCAAGGTGCGCGAAAAGGCGCGGCGCTTTCCGGGCTACCCTTCGCTGGAGGGCGTCGAGCGCTTCCGCACCTTTGCCGAATTCGACGGACGCTTTACCGCCCCTCTCTACGGCTATGCCGGCGCGCGGGCCTACTGGCGCGACAACAGCGCCCTGCAATACCTGCCGGGCGTCGCCGTGCCGACCTTTCTGCTGCTTGCCGCCGACGATCCCTTCTGCTCGCCCTGCTGCTATCCGCGCGCGGAGGCGGAAAGCAATCCCCGCCTGCATCTTGAAATCGCGCCGCACGGCGGCCACGTTGGCTTCGTGCAGCGAGGAAAACGCTATTACAGCGAACAGCGGGCGGAGGATTTTCTGCGCCCCTTCTTCGACTGACGCTCCCGGGCGGAACGTCGCGCGTCAGGGCCAGTCAACACGAATAGACTTTGAGGGGGAAGAAACCCCTTTTGCTCGCGGCAAAAAGGGGTTTCTTCCCCCTCAAACTCCCCCATCTTCCCCAAAACCCGCATATAATGTGCTGACGGGTAAAGATGGAATTGCTATAACATATAGCAATATATATTTTTGTGTGTTGACCCTGCAGAAAATTTGTCTTGATAATGAGTCCTGACCCTAGACGCGATCGACATACAGGCCTTCCAGAAAACGCTCCATGGCGTCGTCGGCCTGCGAAATGAAGCGCTGCAGGGGGAAGCGCCGGCCGCATTCGGGGCAGCGCATATAAGCCTCGTGACAGGTGCGCGCAATCTGCAACTTTCCGGAACACTCGGGACAGGGCAGCGTCGTCTGCGCCTGACGGGGGGCGAAAGCAAACATGTAAAAAACTCCGCGACAGGGAAAAAAACGCCCCGCACAGGAGGTCTCCCAATGAGACCTCCCGGCGGGCATTTCAGGGCCGAAGAGGAGAAGCCCTGAAAAATGGAACTCTACGGTAGTGCGGGCGGTTCGTCCGTGCGAAGGTTCCGGCGGAACGAACCACGGGGATTAATCTGCCTGCGTCCGCAGAAAAGTGGGAATTTCCAGATTATCCTCATCAAAGACAAACTGTTCATGACCGGGGCGATGCTGCGGCAGACGCTCCGCCGTGGGCAGCTCGAAGTCGCCGCCGCGCCGCTTAGGGCGCGGCTCGAAAGCCATGCCGCGATTGTCCGGGACGCGCTGTTCGTCGCGCGGTTCCGCCGGCCGGGAAATGGCAAGACGGCGGGCGGTGGTCTGCAGGCTTTCCTTGTTGTTGAACTGCGTCACGGTCGCATTGCCGGGCAGGTCGATGGGCGGCGCCACCAGCACAGGCTCGATGCCCGTGGCGATGACGGTAATCCGCAGGTCGTCGCCCATGTTTTCGTCGAAGACGACGCCGAAGATGATGTTGCAGTCTTCGGGAGCGGCGGCATGGATGATTTCGCCGATTTCCGCGATTTCGTCGGCCGCGATGTCCATGGTCGCGGTGATGTTGTAAAGAACGGCCTTGGCGCTTTCCAGCGACACGTCCTCAAGCAGCGGGCTGGAGATGGCCTGCTGCGCGGCGTCGCGGGCGCGGTTCTCGCCGGAGGCCACGCCCGTGCCCATGAGGGCGAGGCCGGCTTCCGACATGGTCGTGCGAACGTCGGCAAAGTCGAGGTTGATCAGACCGTCGCAGACAATGACGTCGGAAATACCCTTTACGGCGTAATACAGAACCTCGTTGGCGCGCTGCAGCATTTCACGGAACGGCGCCTTCTTGCCGGAAAACGTCAGCAGGCGGTCGTTGGGAATGGTGATCAGGCAGTCCACATGCTGTTTGAAATCTTCAATGCCTTCCTCGGCCGCCCGGCTGCGTTTGGAGCCCTCGAAGCTGAAAGGCTTGGTCACGACGCCCACGGTCAGCGCGCCCAGCTCCTTGGCGGCCTGCGCCACGACCGGCGCCGCGCCCGTTCCGGTGCCGCCGCCCATGCCCGCAGTGACGAAAACCATATCGGCGTCGCCGATGGATTCGCGAATGGCGTTGACGCTTTCCAGAGCCGCCTCGCGGCCCACGGCCGGATTGGCGCCCGCGCCCAGCCCCTTTGTCAGTTTCTCGCCCAGCTGCACCTTGAAGGGCGCGCGGCTGCGATTCAGGGCCTGCAGATCCGTATTGGCGCAGACAAATTGCACCCCGCGCAGCTCGGAATCAATCATGTGCTGCACGGCGTTGCCGCCGCCCCCCCCAACGCCAATGACCTTGATTTTGGCGTTGCTGGCCATGGAGGTGTCGATATCGTCAACAATGGACTGCGTCATGGTTTCCTCTCTCTGTAAAATACCCGTTTGCCCGCTAAAGAGAAGACCGCCCCAGGCTTGCCCGCGCGCGGCGATCTTGCGCTGCCGGAGTTTTTCGCGACTGCCTTGTGTAGAAAAACTCTAGCTTGTTTTTGAAAAGTACGCTTTTTTGCCGGGAACTGCAACCCATTTCAGCCCCGGGATCCTTCTGCCTCCCCCGCTGCCGCGCGCTGGTATGACCGCGTGAAACAGCAAGCAAAATAAGCGGCTTATATGAACAGAAAGACCCCTGAAGCGTACCGGACCTGGCGCCATCCGACGCCCGCGAACCGCCGGACGCGGCGCGCGGCGCGGAAGAGAGCAGGGCGCGGCAAAAGGGACCGCGCCCTGCTCTTTTTCATGAAAACGACGCTTTTTCAACCGTTCGCCGGGAAGGGTTTCCGGGCGTCGTCTTGCCTGCATGCAGGGGAAAAAATCAGGAAATGTCAGCGAACCATTTTTTCATGCGCTTGAGCACCGACTCGAAAATCCCCGTCTCGTTGCGGGAAGGGGGAAATTTCTTCTGCCCGGACATTTCCTTTTCCGCGCCGTAGCGCAGGAGCCCCACGGCGGTGGAAAACTTGGGATTGTTGACCACGTCCTTCAGGCCGCCCACGTTTCGCGGATAGCCGATGCGCGTGGAAAGATTGAAGACCTCTTCGCCCAGTTCGCGGCAGCCCTCGATAAGGGAGGCGCCGCCCGTCAGCACCACGCCCGCGCCGATCATGTCCTTGTAGCCGGAGCGCACGATGATCTGATCCACCAGCCGCAGGATTTCCTCCATGCGCGGCTCGCAGATTTCCGCCAGCACGCGCCGCGACAGCCGCCGCGATTCGCGCCCGCCGACGCTGGGGACTTCGATATATTCGTCGTCGCGCACGAGATCCGTCAGCGCGCAGCCGTACCGCCGCTTGATGCGCTCGGCCGCGGCCATGGGCGTGCGCAGGCCGAAGGCGATGTCGTTGGACAGGTTCTGCCCGCCCAGCGCCAGCACCGCCGTATGCTTGATGGAACCGTTGACGAAGATGGCGATATCCGACGTGCCGCCGCCAAGGTCCACCAGCGCCACGCCGATTTCCCGCTCCTCGTCGGTGAGCACGGCCTTGGCGGACGCCAGGGATTCCAGGGCGATGTCCGACACTTCCACATCGCTGCGGTGGCAGGAGCGCACGATGTTCTGGGCGGAAGACACCGCGCCGGTGACAATGTGCACCTTCACTTCCAGACGCACGCCCGCCATGCCCAGAGGGTCGGCGATGCCGCGCTGATTGTCCACGATGTATTCCTGCGGCAGGATATGAATCACCTCGCGGTCGGCGGGAATGTTGACCGCCCGCGCCGCGTCGAGCGCCCTGTCGATGTCGCGCTGCGTCACTTCGCCGCCGCTGATGGCGATGACGCCGTGACTGTTGATGCCCATGATGTGCCCGCCGGCAATGCCCACGTACACGGAATGGATCTCGCAGCCGGCCATGAGCTCGGCCGCCTCGATGGCCGTGCGGATGGACCGCACCGTCTGCTCGATATTGACCACCACGCCCTTGCGCATGCCCGCGCAGACGGCGGTTCCGATGCCCACGACCTCCACAACGCCGGATTCGGCCAGCTCGCCCACAACAGCGCATATCTTTGTCGTGCCTATGTCGAGGCCTACAATGAGCTCGGATTTATTCATAAGATACCCCTGCCCCCGCGAGGAAGCGCAAGAAAGAATTCCGGCGTCGCGCAGCCGCGCCTATCCTGCCGCCCTGTTCAAGATGACCCACACGCTGTTGTCCGACGCCCGGACTTCGCGCACATAGCGCAGCTCCTGCCGCCGCGCCAAATCGCTGAGCGTCACTCCCAGGCGGGCGATATTGCCCGTCCAGTCGTCCGTCGCGATGGAAAGCCGCAATTCTCTGTCTTCAAGGTAAACTTCAATCCCCTTGGCCGCGCTGACGGAAACCGAGGCGACGGCGCCGGCTTCCACCGGCAGGCCCCCGCTTTGCATGTCCGTCATCAGGCGCGCCAGATAGGGCAGGGCCGCTTCCGTATCCGCCTCAAGATGCAGGGTCGGCAACGACAGAAAGTTCTCGCTCTCCACCGGAGCGATGATCTCGCCCTTCTCGTTGGCGTAGTAAAGGGTTTTGTCCTTCTGCACCCAGAACGACGGCATGCGTTCTTTCAGGCGAATGACGAAGCGGTCGGGCAGCAGACGCTTCACGGACGCCTCCGCCACCCACGGCGTCGCGCGCAGGCGTCGCTCTATGTCGCTGATGCCCACGGAAAGACAGTTGTCGCCTTCCCGTATGCCCGCGTATTCGAGCACCATGTCGCGCGTCAGCCGCACATTGCCGGAAATGTCTATGTGCCGCGTGGCAAAGAAACTGCTCGACGTCGCCTGACCATACAGCCAGAGCGACAGGCGAAACACGCCGAACAGCATGCCCGCCGCCAGAACCAGCAGCAGCGCCAGCGCCGCCAGACTCCGCAGGCCGCCCCGCGCCCGGGGCGTCTCGTTCCCGCGGCGCTCCCGCGTCCCGGCGGGAACGGCCCCGGCGGCGTTCCCGCCGCCGGACCGGCGAAACAGGCCGCCAAGACCGCGCAACGCGCGCCGCAAGCGCCCCTCGCCTTCGCTGTTTTCCGGGCGACGAGCGCTCTTGCGCGTATAGGCGTTGCGCGTCGAACGTTTGTTTTTGCCAAGCAACGTCACGATACTATCCTGACTTCCATCTTCAGGGCAATGCCGAAACGCCGCCGCACGGCCTCCGCCGCCTCGTCAATCAGCGCCAAAGCGGCGGAAGCGCTCCCCTTCCCTTCGTTTATCAGGAAGTTGGCATGCATTTCCGAGAAGGCCATGCCTCCCAGGCGCCTGCCCCTGAATCCGGCCTCGTCCAGCAGCTTGCCCGCAGACGCAGCGCCGGGCGGATTCTTGAAAACGCACCCGGCGCTCCAGGCCGTGACTGGCTGTGTAGACTTTTTCTTGAAAAAATTATGACGAAGTAGAGAAGTGATGACATTCCTTTGCGTTCTGGTCAAGCCAAAAGTGGCGGACAAAATCAGGGGAGGCATCGATCCCCCCTCAAAGGGCAGCTTGCAGGAGCGATAACCATAATCAATAGCCGTTTCAGGCACTTCCCGCACGGTTCCGTCAACCAGAACGCGCACCGAGCGTAAAAGCCGGCAGGTCTCCGTTCCATAGGACCCCGCGTTCATGCTCACGGCCCCGCCCACGCTGCCGGGAATGCCCGCAAGCCCTTCAAGGCCGCTCAATCCTTCCGCCGCGCAGAACCGCAGCAGCCGGGGCAGGGGCGCCCCGGAACCGACGCGCACCAGCACGCGCCCGTCCTCCTCGCCCGTCACTTCCGGCCCCTCGCAAAAGCGGGGGCGAATCAGGGTCAGGCCAAGTTCCCCGTCCTGCGCCAGCAGATTGCTGCCCGCGCCGATGACGAACGGCCTCCCGCCCCAGCGGCGCAGCCGCTCGGGCAGGGCCAGCGCGTCCTCCTCGGTTTCCGGCAGCAGCTCCGCCAGCGCGGGGCCGCCCAGGCGCAGGGTCGTCCGCTCCGACAGCAACGGACGCGCGATCTCACGCATGGGCGCCTCCCTCGATGTACAGCGGGCCCACGCGGGTGATGGTGCCCGCGCCCAGCGTCAGCAGCACGTCGCCGGGGCGCAGATATTCGGGCAGGGCCGCCGCCAGTTCGGGAATAGTGCGGTAGTAGGCCACGGGCGTTTCCGAAACCTGCCGCATGCCCTGCGCCAGGCTTTCGCCCGAAACGCCGGGAATCGGCTTCTCCGACGCGGCGTAGATTTCCGTCAGCAGCACCTGATCCACGTTGTCGAACACCTTGCAGAACTCGCCGAAATGGGCCTGCGTGCGCGAAAAGCGGTGCGGCTGGAAGGCGACCACCAGCCGCCGCCCGGGAAAGACCTGCCGCGCCGTTGCCAGCGTCGCCGCGATTTCCGCGGGGTGGTGCCCGTAGTCGTCGACGACGGTCACGCCGTCGCGCTCGCCCTTGTACTCGAAGCGCCGCCCCACGCCGCCGAACGCGCCCAGGCCGCGCGCGCAGTCCTAAAAGGAAATGTCCGCGGACATGGCCGCCCCGATGGCCCCGAGCGCGTTCAGGATATTGTGCCGCCCCGGCTGGGGCAGGCGCACCTCTCCCAGCTCCTCGTCCCCCTGCCAGACCGAAAAGCGGCTCGTCGCCCCGCTCTCCAGCGGCACGGCCCGCAGGGCGTTGTCCGCCGCGAAACCGTAGGTCATGACCGGGCGCTTGACGCGCGGCAGCAGCGCGCGCACCCCCGGATCGTCGCCGCAGACAATATTGATTCCGTAAAAGGGCACGCTGTTCATGAAGGCCACAAAGGCGTCGTCTATGGCCTCGCGCGTCCCGTAGTGATCCAGATGATCCGCGTCCACGTTGGTCACCACATTGATGATCGGCAGCAGGCAGAGAAAGGAACCGTCGGATTCGTCGGCCTCGGCGATGAGATAGTCGCCGTGCCCGAGGTGGGCGTTCGTGCCGTAGGCATTGAGACGCCCGCCGATGATGACCGTGGGATCAAGCCCCGCGGCGTCGAAAATCGACGCGGTAAAGGAGGTCGTCGTGGTCTTGCCGTGCGTGCCCGCGATGGCCACGCCCTGCCGCAGGCGCATGAGTTCGGCCAGCATTTCCGCGCGGGGAATGATGGCGATGTTCCGGCGGCGCGCCTCCACGACTTCGGGATTATCGTCGGCAATGGCCGTGGACTTGACCAGCACCTGCACGTCGCCCAGATTTTCGGCGGCGTGCCCCACGGCCACGACGGCGCCGAGCGAACGCAGATGCTTGACCACGGCCGAATCGCTCATGTCCGATCCCGAAACGCTGTAGCCGAGGTTCAGCAGCACCTCGGCGATGCCGCTCATTCCGGCGCCGCCGATGCCGACCATATGGATCTTGTGAATCTTGTTGTTCATGACGTGTCCTTTTTCGGAGACGCGCGGACAGGGCGCGCCGTCCCCAGGGTGAAGCGCAATCGGGAAACGCTCCGGGGCGCCGGAGCGGGTTGCGGCCTTCGCCGCGCCGTCAGACACGACGGCGCGGCGAAGGCGGGAAAATCATGGAAATTGAGATCAGCGGGACGCCGCCTCCCCCTCTCCGCACGCGGCGCGGATTTCGCGCAGCACGCGCGCCGCGGCGTCGGGACGGGCGTTGCGGCGCGCCGCGGCCGACATGGCCGCGCGCCGCCCGGGATCGTCCAGCAGGGAAAGCGTCACGCCCACGATATCCGCCTCGGACATGGCGGACTGCGGCACAAGCAGCGCCGCCCCGGCGTCGCGCAGGGCCTCGGCGTTGCGCGTCTGATGATCGTGGGCGGCAAAGGGGAAAGGCACCAGCACGGACGGAACCCCGGCCGCGCAGAGTTCCGCGACGCTGGTCGCGCCCGCGCGGCACAGGGCCAGATCGGCCCAGGCATAGGCGGCGGCCATGTCGTCAATGAAGGCCGACACGCAGGCGGGATCATATCCCGCCGCCGCATAGGCCGCGCGCACGGCCGCCTCGTCGGCCTTTCCGGTCTGATGGCGTATTTCCACCCCGGCCGCGCGCAGGCGCGCCAGGTGCGCCGCCACATGCTCGTTGAGCGCGTGCGCGCCCAGCGATCCGCCCATGATCAGCAGCCGCCGCCCGGAGAAGTCGCGGGGTATCTCGCCAGCGGCGGCCACGGCCGCGCGCACGGGATTGCCCGTCAGCACGCACCGTTCCGGCGGAAAGCCGGCTGTCTGCGGCAGGGAAAGGCAGATCTGCCGCGCCAGACGCCCGAGCAGGCGGTTGCTTGCTCCGGCGACGGCGTTCTGTTCATGCAGCACGCAGGGCACGCCCAGGCAGCGCCCGGCCAGCATGGGCGCAAAGGCCGCGTAGCCGCCGAAGCCCGCCACAACCTGCGGCCGGAAACGGCGCAGGACGCCCAGCGCCCGCCCGAAGGCCGCGACCATGCGCCCGGCAGCGGCGGCGGCCCGGAAACCGCGCCCCACGAAACCGCGCGCCGGCAGGCCCTCGAATTCCAGCCCCGCGGCGGCGGCAAGACGCGCCTCCGGGCCGTAATCCGAACCCACGAACAAAATCCGCGCCCGCGGGCATTCCCGCCGCAGGGCTTCCGCCACGGCAAGCGCCGGAAAGATATGGCCTCCCGTGCCGCCGGTCGTCAGCAAGAGTCTTTCCATGACGCTACTCCCTGGCCGTTCGCGAAAAGTTGAGCAGCAGCCCGACGCAAAGCAGGGTCGCCACAAGGTTGCTGCCGCCGTAGCTGAGGAAGGGCATGGGCACGCCCTTGGGCGGCGCGACGCCCATGACCACGGCCATGTTCATCACCGCGCCCATGGCGATGATGCAGGTAATGCCGAAGGCCGTCAGCCGGTCGCGCAGATTCCGCTGCCCCATGATGACGCGGTAGCAGCGCCAGAACAGCAGCGCGAAGAGCATCATGACCACCGTCACGCCCACAAAGCCCATTTCCTCGGCCAGCACGGCCATGATGAAGTCGTTATGCGATTCCGGCAGATAGAACATCTTCTGCCGGCTGGCGCCCACGCCCACGCCGAAGAAGCCGCCCGAACCGAAGGCCAGCAGCGACTGCACAAGCTGATAGCCGCTGTTGTGGGCGTCCTCAAAGGGGTCGAGAAAGGCCAGCAGGCGGCGCAGACGGTAGGGGGACGCGATGGCCAGCGCCATGGCGCCGGCCACGGCCAGCGCCAGCGTGAAGAACAGGTAGAGAAAGCGCGTTCCGCCCGCGATGCACATGAAGAAGAGAATGCCCGCCAGCACGACGGCGCTGCCGAAATCCGGCTGGAGCAGCAGCAGGAAACAGAAAAGCCCCGTCACGGCAAAGGGCGGAACGACCCCCCTGCTGAACGTCTTGATCAGATCCTGCTTGGCGCTCATGAAATAAGCCAGATACAGGGCCAGCGAGATCTTGACGAATTCCATGGGCTGTACGTTGATCGGCCCCAGCGGAATCCAGCGTTTTGCGCCGTTGATGGGATGCACCAGCGGCGACAGCGTGATCAGCAGCAGGAGCAGCGACAGGAATATGGCCGGATACTGAAGATTGTACAGCCAGCGGCGCGGCATCAGCGCCGCCGTCCACAGGCCGACGCTTCCCGCGCAGGCAAAGAGCAGCTGCCGCTTGAAAAAGTAGTATTTGTCCCCGCTGGCCTCCTCCGCCATGATGCCGCTGGCCGAAAGGACCATGATCAGACCGATGGAAAGCAGGATCAGCGCCAGAGTCAGCAGCCACCAGTCGAAACCGCCCGGCGCGGCGTCCTGCGCGCGCGCCGCCGGGCCGCTCCTGCTCTCGCCCTTGTCCACAAAGGTATTTTTTTTCGTCGCCATAGGCCGCTCCGTTGACGGACAGCATGCTCCCGGAAAAGCGCGTGCGCGGACGGAAGAAGGGGACGCCTCCCGCGCGGGAGATCATCCGCTTCTTCGCGACGCACCTCCCGCGCCCCGCGTCGTCGCGAGGGGGAAAGGGGCGCCTCCGGAACAGGAAGAAAAATGGAGAGGATCGCGCGCGGCGGCGTCGCGGAAAGCGGCGCCGCCGTCCCGGCGTTTTTAAAGAAAGCGCCTCAGGCGCGCAGGCTTTCCACCACGCGCCGGAAGTCGTCGCCGCGCGCCATGTAGTTGGGATACAGGTCGAAACTGGAAGTCGCGGGCGCCATGAGCACAACGTCGCCGGCTTCGGCGGCGGCCGCCGCGGCCCTCAGGGCCGGCTCCAGCTGGGGATACCAGCTCATGGGGACGGCGCCCTGCCAGGCGGATTCAAAGATCTCGCGGCTTTCGCCGAACAGGAAGACTTCCCGGACGCGCTGCTCCACCAGCGGCCGCAGGGCCGCCACGTCGCCGCCCTTGAAGTGACCGCCGCACAGCAGCCGCAGCGGGCGATCAAAGGCCTCCAGCGCGACCTTGAGCGAGGAAACGGTCGTGCACTTGGAGTCGTTGACATAGACGACGCCCCCGATCTCGGCCACCTTTTCCAGACGGTGCGGCAGGGGCTTGAAGGCGGCCACGGCGCGGGCGGCGTTTTCCTCGCTGACGCCGAAGAAGCGGCAGGCCTGCCAGGCGGCCTCGATATTCGCAAGGTTATGGCGTCCCAGAAGAGACACTTCCGGGAAGCGGCGTTCGGGGCGCACGAAGACGCGGCGCGCGCGCAGCCGGAAGTGATCGGCCACCTTCTGGAGGCCGTCGCCCAGCACGGCCAGGTCGCCTTCGTCCTGACAGCGGAAAAGGCGGAACTTGGCCTCGATGTATTCATTCATGTTCTTGTGATAATCAAGATGATTGGGCGTGATGTTGAGCAGGACGCCCACGCGCGGGCAGAAGGTGCTGCACGTCTGAAGCTGGAAGCTGGAGGCCTCCACGACCAGCACGTCGGCCTTGCGCCCGGAAAGCACGTATTCGGAAAGAGGGGTGCCGATATTGCCGCCAAGAAAGACGCTGTAGCCCTGGGTTTGCAACATGTAGGCCGCGAGGCTCGAGGTCGTGGTCTTGCCGCTTGTGCCCGTCACGGCCAGCACCGGCTCGTCGCCGAGGCAGCGCCATGCGAGTTCCATTTCCGCAAGGATTTCCATGCCGTCCTGCCGGGCGTACTTGCCCATCATGGGCAGCAGGCGCGACAGGGCAAGGCCGGGGCTGGGCACGACCAGGGCCGCGCCGGCAAAGAGCTGCGGCGCATGCTCGCCCAGCACGAGTTCTATGCCGGCCCGGTGCAGGGAGGCCGCGACGGCGTCGCTCACCGCCTCGCGGTTGCTTTCCAGCAGGCGCACGCGGGCGCCCTTTTTCCGCAACAGGTAGGCCGCCGCCAGACCGGAGCGCCCCGCCCCCACCACAACGGCCAGGGCGCCCGCCTGAGGCTGCCCGCCGCGCGTCTTTTCCAATGCCATGATCTACCTCCCCACAGGAAGCCGTTCGCAAACGGCGTGCTCGCGCGGCGAAAGCTCGTCTTTCGCCGCCTTTCCGGGCCGGACGGCGCGCGTCAGCGCAGTTTCAGCACCGACAGGGCCGCCAGTCCCAGCATGATGGACGTAATCCAGAACCGAATGATGATCTTGGATTCGGGAACGCCCTTGAGCTCAAAATGATGATGCAGCGGCGCCATGCGGAACAGGCGCTTGCCGCCCGTCCAGCGAAAATAGCTCACCTGCATGATAACGGACAGCGTTTCCGCCACAAAGAGCCCGCCGACCACGGCCAGCACCAGCTCCTGTCTGGACAGCAGGGCCAGATAGCCGAGAACGCCGCCCAGACTGAGCGACCCCACGTCGCCCATGAAGACCTGCGCCGGATAGGCGTTGAACCAGAGAAAGCCGAGACCGGCCCCCACCAGCGCCGCGCAGAAAACCGCGACCTCGCCCACGCCGGGCACATAGTCCACCAGCAGATAGCGGGCAAAGACCGCATGGCCGGTAATATAGATAAAGATGGCGAAGACGATGCCCGCGACAATGGTCGGGCCGATGGCCAGACCGTCCAGCCCGTCCGTCAGATTGACCGCATTGGAGGCGGCCACCATGAGAAAGACCCCGAAGGGCAGATACAGATGCCCCAGATTCAGGGAAACGTCCTTGAGAAAGGGGATGGCGAGCGTGCCGGAATAGTTGTCGTTGAAGACAAGGCACAGCATGGCCGCGCAGGCGACAGCGAGCTGGCCCGCGAGTTTCGCCCGGGCTGAAATGCCCTTGTTCTGATGATGCCGCAGCTTGGTCATGTCGTCCCAGAAGCCCACGGCCCCGAAACCGAGAAAGACGAAAAGCGTCTGCCAGATATAGGGGTTGGTCAGGTCCGCCCAGAGCAGCACGCTGACGCTCAGCGTGAGCATGATCATCAGGCCGCCCATGGTGGGAGTTCCGGCCTTGGCCGCATGGGCGGGCACGTCTTCAAGAATGTACTGCCCGCATTTGAGCCGGCGCAGCCAGGCGATGAAATGCGGCCCGATGACGATGGACAGCGCCAGCGCCGTCACCAGCGCCGCCATAGAGCGGAAGGTGATGTAGCGGAAGACGTTGAACAGGGAAATGTCCGTCGCCAGCGGCGACAGCAGATTGTAAAACATGCCTACTCCCCGTTCGCCCACGCGGCAAAGGCGGCCGCCAGCGTTTCCAGATGATTGCCCCGCGACCCCTTGAACAGAACAAGCCCGCCCTGCGACGGCGTGCAGCCGCTGCGGGAGAGCGCCGCCGCGAAGGAGGCTTCGTCCTCGACCCGGGCCGTGAAGCCGGCGTACTTGCCGCGCTCCAGCCCGCCGCACAGCGCCTCGAATTCGCCGCCCTTCCAGATCACGGCGGCCGGACGCATCTCCGCCAGCTGCCGGCCCAGCGTCTCGTGTTCCTTTTCGGACAGGGCGCCCAGCTCCAGCATTTCGCCCAGCACCACAAGAAACGGCTTGCCTCCGGCGGCCTCGGAAGCGGCCTCCAGCATCCGGCGCATGGACAGGGGATTGGCGTTGTAGCTGTCGTCGATGACGGTCCACGCGCCGCACTGGCGCCGCATGAAGCGCTGGGGCGGCAGGGCCGCCGAAGCGAAGCCCTCGCTGATTTCCGCCGGCGTCAGGCCGAGCATATGGGCCGCCGCCGCCACGGCGATGGCGTTTTCCGCGCCGTAGCCGCCCGTGAAGGGCGCGTGCACGTCGCAGGCTTCGCCGTCCAGCCAGAGCCGGTAGACGCCGCGGCCGTTCTCCACATGGCCGGTATAGGCCCCGCGGTACGGCATGGGACGGCCCTCGGCCGTAAAGAACTGCACCGCGCCCAGCACGGCGCGCGCCTCCCGCGCCAGATCGGGATAATCGGCGCTCACCAGACCGCGCCCGCCTTCGGCTAGGGCGGTCAGCAGGCGCGTCTTGTGCCAGGCGACGCCCTTTTTGCCGAGTCCGGCGGTATGCCCGGCGCCCACGTTGAGAATGAGCGCGAGATCGGGATGCAGCACCGCGCCGAGGGCTTCCATGTCGCCCTCGCGGCTGATGCCCGCCTCCATGACCCAGAACGCCTCGTCGCCGTCCGCCGCCAGCATGGAAAGCGGCATGCCGATCTGATTATTGAGATTGAGCTCGTTGCGGGCGGTCTTGCCGCGCACGGACAAGACCTGCGCCAGAACTTCCTTGACCGTCGTCTTTCCGGCGGTTCCCGTGACGCCCACCACGACGGCGGAGACGCGATCCCGCTGCCAGCGGGCCAGCTTTCCCAGCGCCTCCACGCTGTCCGGCACGACAAAGACCGGCGTTTCCCCTCCCCTGCCGTCGGGAACGGAAAGGGGGCGCTGCGCCAGCAGGGCCACGGCCCCCCGGGCCACGGCCGCCTCCGCAAAGTCATGCCCGTCCGCGTGTTCGCCGGGCACGCACACAAAGAGCGAGCCCGGTCCGGCCTTGCGGCTGTCCGTCACGACGCCGCAGACTTCCCCCGCCATGTCCGCATAGGCGGCGATATGCAGCGCCGCCCCTATATCCGCAATGCTTACGCGCACCCCAAGAGCTCCCTTACCACTTCCTGATCGCTGTAATGGTGCTTCACGCCCTGAATAATCTGATAATCCTCATGCCCCTTGCCCGCGATGAGCAGCGCGTCGTCGGGCCCGAGCAGCTCCAGCCCCCGGGCCGTCGCCGCGCGGCGATCGACCTCGACCACGGTCTCCCGTGCCTCCGCCAGCCCGGGCAGCACGTCGCGCAGGATGGCTTCCGGGTCTTCAAAGCGGGGATTGTCCGAAGTCAGCACGGCCACGTCGGCATAGCGGGCCACAGCCTGCCCCATGAGGGGCCGCTTGGTACGGTCGCGATTGCCGCCGCAGCCGAAAACGGCGACGATACGCCGGAAGCCCGCGCCGCGCAAGGCCTTGAGAACATTGATCAGCGCGTCGGGCGTATGCGCGTAGTCCACGAACACGTGCAGCCCCCGCGGATTGGGCACGCGCTCCAGCCGGCCGCACACGCCCGTAAATTCGGCCAGGGCCGTCAGCTGATCCGGCTTCAGCCCCAGTTCCAGCGCAAGCGCCTGCACGCCCAGCAGATTGGCGGCGTTGAACGCGCCGACCAGCGGGCTGTGCAGCTCCCATTCCTCCTTGCCCAGCGTCATCCGCAGACGGCAGCCGTCCGTGTCGGCGGACAGCAGCTCGCCGCGCAGATGCCGCCGCCCGGGCAGCGCCTCGCGCAGCCCGTAGGACAGGGCCGAGGGCAGGAGCTCCAGCAGGCGCCGCCCCCATTCGTCGTCGGCGTTGACGGCCATGGCCTTGTCGGCGCGCGGCGCCTCAAGGAAAAGGCGCGCCTTGGCCTTGAAGTAGGAAAGCATGTCGGGGTGAAAATCAAGATGATCCTGCGTCAGATTGGTAAACAGCGCCCCGGCAAAGGGCACGCCGCCCACGCGCTGCTGTTCCAGCGCATGGGACGAGACTTCCATGATCGCCGTGCCGGCGCCCGCGGCGCTCATGGCGGCCAGCATGGAATGGACGGCCAGCGGCCCGGGCGTGGTCAGGGGCGCGCTTTCGCAGTGGCCGGGCCAGCGGTAGCTCACCGTGCCGAGAACGCCCGTCCTGCGGCCGAGCCGGGAAAAGAGATGCTCCAGCAGATAGGCGCAGGTCGTCTTGCCGTTGGTGCCGGTCACGCCCAGCACGGTCAGCGGCAGTTCGTCCGTATGGAAACGGGCCTGCGCCAGCCGCCAGAGGGCCTCCCGCGGGTCCTCGCAGGGCGCGACCGCGCAGGCGCGCCCGGCGGCTTCCGCGGCCGCCCTTGCGGCCGCCGCGACTTCGGGACGGCACACCACGGCGGCCGCGCCGGCTTCCACGGCGGCGGGCACAAAGCGGGCGCCGTCCTCGCTGGCGCCGGGAACGGCGACAAAGACGTCGCCGGCGCCCACCTCCCGCGAATCGGCCCGAACTTCGGCGCGCCCGGCGCGCACATCTTCCAAGAGAGCTGCCAATGCCTGTTCCATGCTATTTCTCCGAAAGCCACAGAATGTAGGATGCCGCCTTGCCTTCCTCAGGCCACGGCGTGCCCGGCTGCGGACTCTGCCTCACGACATGCGTTCCGCTCCCCTTGATTTCCGGCACGATGCCGGCGCGCGCGAACAGCTCGACCGCATAGCGCACGGACTTGCCCTTGACGTCGGGCACCTTGCTGGAGGCGCGGCTCAGGTGGCCGGGCAGGCGCATGCCGGACCCGGAAGACGAGGCCGCGTCGTCGTTTTCCGCCATGTAGGGCACGTCCTCGCGCGAAACCTTCAGGCCGCGCTGCCGCCCCGTCGCCGCGGGGCGCGTCTCTTCCTGCCGCTTTTCCTGCTCCGCCGCGCCGAGCGCGCCGCTCCAGGTCAGCGCGCGCGAGGCGATTTCGCGGAAGGCCGCGGCGGCCACGACGCCGCCGTACTGGTTGCGCGTCGGTTCGTCCACCATGACGAAAATCAGATAGCGCGGCCGGCTGGCCGGCACGAAGCCCGCGAAGGAGGCCGAACGCTTTGAGCCGTATTCGCCGGTGCGGTGGTCGGCCTTCTGGGCCGTGCCCGTCTTGCCGCCCACTTCCACGCCCTCGATGCGCGCGCGGCGTCCGGTGCCGTCCTTGGCCTCGACCACGTCCCGCATCATTTCCATGACCTGCTTGCAGACGCGCTCGTTGAAGACGCGCTGATAGGTTTCCTGCACGGCGCCGTTGTCGCGCAGCAGGCGCAGCGGCTTGTAGACGCCGTTGTTGAGCAGCGTCAGATAGGCCTGCGCCATTTGCAGGCAGGTAACGGAAATACTCTGCCCAAAGGCCGTGGACATGATGTCCACCTCGCTCCAGTCGCGCGCGGGCCGCAGGATGCCTCGGCTTTCCGAGACGGGAACCGAGGTCCGCTCGCCGAAGCCCAGCTTTCTCAGGTAGTCGTGAAAGACGCGCGATCCCAGCTCCAGACCGATTTTCGCCATGCCGATATTGGAGGAATAGCGCAGAACCTTGCTGGCCGTGATCACTCCCTGCACCGACGTGTCGCGAATGGAAAAGCGCTTGGTCTCCCACCGGCCGTTTTCGCAGTCGATGGGCGTCGTCGGCGTGATCTTGCCTTCCTGCAGGGCCGCGGCGATGACGAAGGGCTTGAAGGTGGAGCCGGGTTCAAGGGCGTCGGCGGCGAGCCTGTTGCGATAGATGGCCGGGCTGGAATCCCTGTAGGTATTGGGATTGAAAAACGGATATTGCGCCCAGGCCAGAATCTCGCCCGTGGGCACGTCCACCACCAGCGCCCCGGACCAGCGGGCGTCGTACTCCTTCGCCACGGCGGCCACGGCGTCTTCGGCAATGAACTGTATCTGGGCGTCCAGCGTCAGGGTCACGTCCTCGCCGCGCGGCGCGGCGTTGCCTTCCTCGTCCAGATAGAAGCGGCGGCCCATGGCGTCGCGCTGCACGACGCGTCTGGCGGGAATGCTGCCCAGCCGCGCCTCCAGCGATCGTTCAAGGCCTTCGAGCCCCTTGTCGTCAAGCCCCACGAAACCGAGGAGCTGCCCGGCCATGTGGGTGAAGGGATAGACGCGATCAAACTCCTTGGAGAGGCCGATTCCCTCGATGCCCGCCTTGCGGACGGCCTCGGCGGTCTTGTCGTCCACCTTGCGCTTGAGCCAGACAAAGCGGCGCCGGGAGCGCGACAGCTCATCGTAAAGCTTCTGCGGCTCCTGCCCGAGAATCGGCCCGAGCGTATTGGCCATTTTCAGAAAATCTTTTATTTCCTGCGGGTTCGCATAGACGGACAAGGCTTCGACGCTGCGCGCCAGCACCTGCCCGTTGCGATCCAGAATCATGCCGCGCCGGCCCGCCACCAGTTCCGTGGCCGTATGCTGCCGCTCGGCCCTGTTGGCCAGATGCGGCCCGGCTATCATCTGCAGGTACCAGGCGCGGCCCCAGAGGGCGAGCCAGAAGAAGCAGAAGAGCGCCACAACCAGATTGATGCGCGCGCGCCCCCAGTCCACCCCGTCAAAAAGCCCGCCGAACAGGCGCCTGCGGATGCCGGGCTTGTCCGCGTCGCCCTGACGGCCGTCCAACAGCTTGCTGGGGGCGGTCCTGACCGGCGCGGAAACCGGCTTGTTGCGGTTGCGCTTGCGCGATCCGCGCCATGAGGGAAGCTTGAACATAACCACTCCCTGCTCGTCGAGAAAAGAACGCCGGACGGCCGGCGGGCGGCCCGCGACGGATCGCGGCCGATCCGCGCTCCCGCGGCGGCGAAGGCCGTTGCCGAAAGGACGTCTACTTTTCGCCCATGCGGCGCACCTGCCCCGGCTTGGGTTCGCCGAGGCCCAGCTTCGCGGCCTTGAGACGCAGCTCGTAGGGCGAAAGCAGCCGCTCCCGCTCCACTTCGAGCTTGGCGCGCAGGGAACGCCGTTCGCGCAGCGTGTTCAGCTCGGCGTTGATGAAATAGGTCGTGTCCGTGCGTTCAATATTGCACCAAACCAGCACCAGACTCATGGTCATGCAGCTCAGCAGCCCCCCCGCCAGAAGCAGGAGCCAGCCCTTGCCGCCGCGCCCGCCCCTGGCCATCAGGAAACGGCCTCCGCGATCTTTTCCACGGCGCGCAGCTTGGCGCAGCCGGAACGGGGATTGGCCGCCAGCTCGCTCTCGCCCGCCGTCAGGGGCTTCTTGTGGAGCAGGCGCACTTCCGGCGTATGCCCGCACACGCAACGCGGCACGTGGCGGGGGCAGCGACAGCCCTCGGCCCAATGCCGCATGGACTGCTTCACCATGCGATCTTCCAGAGAATGAAAGGTGATGACGGCCAGGCGTCCGCCGACGCGCAACCGCCCGAGAACGGCGTCGAGGAAACGGCGCAATTCGCCCAGTTCGTCATTGACGGCCATGCGCAGCGCCTGAAAGGTGCGCGTCGCCGGGTGCCGGCGCGCCTTGGCCCGCCAGGCGGGCGGATAGGCCCGCTCCACAATATGGGCAAGCTGCAGGGTCGTCTCGATGGGCGCCTTCTGCCGGGCGTCGACAATGGCGCGGGCAATGCGCCCGGCCTGCGGCTCTTCTCCCAGCGTGGCGATGCATTCCTTCAGGGTCGCGAAGCTCTCCCTGTTGACCCAGTGCCGGGCGGAAGGGCGCCCCGACCCCTGATCCATGCGCATGTCCAAGGGGCCGTCGCTGTTGAAACTGAAACCGCGCCCGGCCTCGTCCAGCTGAAGGGAGGACACGCCGATATCAATGAGCGCGGCGTCGATGCGATCCCATCCGAGGCTGTCAAGCGCTTCTTCAAAGTCGCCGTAGCAAAGATGAAAGAGATGCGCGCGCTCGCCGAGCGGCGCAAGCGCGGCGCGCGCCAGCTCCAGCGCCTGCTCGTCGCGATCGAGACCGCAGAGCCGCGCCGAGGGCGCGGCCGCCGCCATGATCGCGGCGGCATGACCGCCAAGCCCCAGCGTGCCGTCAAGATAGCGCGCGCCCTCACCCCGCAGGGCGGGAACAAGGGCTTCGAGCGTTTCGTGCAGCAGGACGGGGATATGCCGGGGACGACAGGGATCGCCGCCGATTCCGCCGCCTTCGGGCGCGGAAGCGACGGCGCGTTCAGAAGCGTGAAACTGCGCCATGCACCGATTCCAAAAAACAGGTTTGCGCGACAGTCCGAAAGGACCCGTCGCCGTTTTCCCGCGACGGGGACGCAAAGGGGAGGCGCGCGCCGCGGGCGGCCCGCGGGTCTTCGCGCGGGGCGCCGCCAGCGCCCGTCAGCTCCCGCCGGCTCCCATTTATGCCCAAGGGGAAAGGGCATGTCAAGGCGCGCTGCGCGGATTTATTTTTATTACCATTTTATATTATTGAATATTTTTTGTTTATATCTTCTCTATAAATCTTCTTGCAATATTCTTGAAAAAGAAAGATTCTCTAAAGAAAGAGCGCGAAATGCCGTTCAGCCAGAAGAGGTATTTCAAAAGTCGGAGTCTTCCTGTACACCATGAAAAAATCCCTCTATTTATATGGAATTGCCAATGAAAACTAAAATCGTCGCTACCATCGGCCCGGCGTCCAACACCAAGGAAAAGCTCAGGGCACTTGCCGAGGAAGGCGTCAGCATCTTCCGCCTCAACTTTTCTCACGGCACGGCGTCCGACTTCGTGACCATCATCGGCTACATCCGCGAAGTGGAAAAGGAGCTGAACAAGCCCATCACAATCATGCAGGACCTCTCCGGCCCCAAGATCCGCCTTGGCGTCGTGGAAGAAGGCGCCATACAGGTGACCAAGGGCATGCGCCTGCTGCTGGGCCTTACCGCGCAGCGCCCCCAGAACGAGGAACTGCCCTTCCTGCCCTTTGACCACGCGGTCATCCTTGAAACGCTCGAACGCGGCGACTGCCTC
The DNA here is from genome assembly GCA_944324555.1 of uncultured Desulfovibrio sp. GTDB lineage: Bacteria > Desulfobacterota > Desulfovibrionia > Desulfovibrionales > Desulfovibrionaceae > Desulfovibrio. The sequence continues at coordinate 2,496 of CALUWU010000095.1, read as the reverse complement.
GTGCTCGCCGACGGCGGCCTGCAATTCACCGTACAGGAACGCCGCGCCGACGATCTCGTCGTGCTCGAAGCCAACAACTCCGGCATCGTCACCTCGCGCAAGGGTCTGGCCCTGCCGGGCAAGGCCACCAAGGTTCGCGCCCTGACGGAAAAGGACAAGCGCGACCTCGCCGACGGGCTGGCCCTCGGCGTGGACGCCGTGGCAATCTCCTACGTGCAGACGGCCGACGACGTGCGCGAAGCCAAGAAGCTCATTGCCGACGCGGGCCGCGACGTGCCCGTCGTCGTCAAGCTGGAACGCCAGAGCGCCGTGGACAATCTGGAAGAAATCCTGGCGGAGACCGACATCATCATGGTCGCCCGCGGCGACCTCGGCGTCGAATGCCCGCTGCCCAAGCTGCCCGCCCTGCAAAAGCGCATCATCCGGGCCTGCAACAGCATTTCCAAGCCCGTCATCGTGGCCACGCAGATGCTGCTTTCCATGGTCAACAGCCCCGCCCCCACCCGCGCGGAAACCACGGACGTGGCCAACGCCGTGCTTGACGGCGCCGACTGCGTCATGATGTCGGAAGAAACCGCCATGGGCAATTTCCCGGTGGAAACCGTGCGCTACATGCGCCGCATCACCGGCGAGGCGGAAAAGCTCCTTCTGGAAAGACGCAAGGCGGAAGAACCCGCGGCCGAAAAGGGCATCCCCGAATATCTGGCCTATTCCGCCTGCCTGCTGGCCGACAAGGCCCACGCCACGGCGCTGGTGGCCCACAGCGTCAGCGGCGCTTCCGCGCGTCTGCTCTCCAGCTGCCGCCCCTCGCAGGATATCTACGCGCTCACCCCCGACCCCTGCACCATCAAGCGCCTCAACTTCTCCTGGGGCGTCGTACCCGTCGAGGTGGACGCCCGCTCCACCAGCAGCCATCTTGAGCGGGCGGAAAACTTCGTCGCGCACTGCGACGCCATCGCGCCCGGAGAAAGCGCCGTCATTACCGCAGGCCAGCAGACCGGTTCCTCCAAGAGCGCTCCCAGAGGCACCAATCTCGTCAAAATCTACTGGAAATAACCCTGGATACATCAATGAGTCGTGCAGTTCCCCAAAATATCAACGAAGAATACTATCAGATCAGCCGCGAGATCCTCGAAAGCTTTCCCAAGTACCGCCATCCCGTCGATCTCTTCGCCTTTCGCGAAGATATCGCCGTTCTTGCGCCCGTAAGCCGCAAGGGCGAACGCCTGAGCAACGAAAAGATCGAGGAAATCTCCAATCTCTGCGACGAAGGCTGCCTGTTCGTGTCCCGTTCGGATCACCCCATCTACTCGCGGCACATCGTCAAGCAGCTTGATCTCGTCCTCCAGGATCAGAATCTCAAGGAAGCGGAAATCGTGGATATCTGCATCCGCGCCCTTGCCATGCGCTACGCCAACTTCTACGATCAGCCGGTGCGCCCCTTCTTCGACCCGCTGTTCGCCGACGTGCTGGTGGTCACGCAGTACATCTCCGAGGACAAGCACCGCATCAACAGCTTCTGCCGTCGCCTCTTCCGCAAGAACGAACCGCCACGCCACGCCCTCAATACCTTCTGCATCGGTCTCTGGCTCTGGCTCCAGACGACGCAGGAAGTGCGGCGCAAGGACTTCGACAGCATCGCCGTCGCGCTGCTCGTTCACGACGTGGGCATGGGCAAGATCCCGCCCTTCATTCTCAACAAGAAAGGCCCGCTCAAGCCGGAAGAACGCGAAAAGATGGAGCTGCACGCCCTGGCCGGCGCCAAGCTCATGCAAAAGCTCGACGGCGCGACGGAAGAAATGATCCGCGCCTGCTTCGAGCATCATGAACGCCTGGACGGCAGCGGCTATCCGCAGCATATCAAGGACAAGCAGATTTCCCGCGTGGCGCGCATCACCGCCGTGGCGGACAGCTTTTCGGCCATGATCTGCGATCGTCCCTACGCCGCCCGCAAGGAACCGGAAGCGGCCGCCAGAGAGCTGGCCGCCGACAACAAGTACGACGGCGAATTCACCCGCCTGCTCAACGGCGCCGTGGCCGCCAAGAGCTTCGGAGAATTCCTGGACATGGACGCCAGCCTCGAACAGGGCGACGCCTCCCTCCAGCAGAACGCCTGACAAAAGGCCTCCGGGCTTCTTTCTCCTTTCTTCCGCCGAGGGGGAGGGGATTTCCTCCACGCGCGAGGGATTCCCCTCCCCCTCGCGCGCGTTCTCCAACCCGCCGCCGGACCGGCGCCCGTCCGGCCCCGCTCTTCCCGGAACGCCCCCGCGCGCCGCACACGTTCCCGCGCCGCGCCCCGGGGCGCAACCCGCGCGCCGTTCTCGCGCGCTCAACCCATACCCGGCTTTCGTCCATGGAAAACAAAACCCGTTCGCTCGCCTTTCTCTCGCTTCTCTGTTTCGGCATGGCGGATGTCCGCGACGGTCTCGGGCCGTTTCTGGGCGTCTACCTGCTGGAACACGGCTGGCCCGCCGACGAAATCGGCATCATCATGAG
>CALUWU010000094.1 GCA_944324555.1 uncultured Desulfovibrio sp. | reverse complement strand
CCGCCCCCGCAATCCGCCGCGCCGGCGACAAGACGCCCCTCGGCCAGCCGCGCGGCCGCCCGCGCCCGCAGCAGCCGCCCCATGCGCGCGGCAAGGCTCGTCTCGTCGGCAAGCTGCTCTTCCAGCGGGCCGAAGGCCAGCGGCGCGGCTTCCCGCTCGCTCAGCAGCGGCGCGCCCAGCAGGGGCGTCTTGCCGTCGGAGGGCGCGTCGCCCGCGATGTTCAGGGCGCCGGTCAGCGTTTGCGGGCTTATGAAATAGAGGCCCGGCAGGCCCAGCTGCACGCCTTCGCACAGTTCGACGGCGTCCCGCAGGCGTTCCCGCTCCCGGCGGAGATTCGCCGCATCGCGTTCCGTCCGCTTCGCCGGCGCGGCGGGCGCGCCGCCGCCAACGGCAAGGATGGCCAGCGACGTCGCCGTCGTTCGCTGCGGGCCGTCGCCGCGCTGGCCCGCCAGCGCCCGCGCCCGGGAAACAAGCTCCGGCCCGGCCTCCGCCAGCGGCCGCCAGTCCATGACGCGCCCGCCTTCCAGCCCGCGCGCCAGACGGCGAAAATCCACGCCCTGCGCCAGGGCGGACCGCAGCAGGGCCGCCAGCGGCCGGGCGTCGCCGCTCAGCAGGGCGTAATACGCTCCCGGCGCGCTCGCCGGATCGCGCGTAAAGTCCGTTCCGCCCGCCAGCACGGCCGCGGTCAGGCGAAGCGGCAGAACGTCCGCCTGCATGGCCCAGCCGCCGTAGCGGTGTATTTCCCGCGCGGCGTCGGCCAGCGCCTCCGGCCCCGGCGTCAGGCGCGTTCGCCCGTCTTCCCGCGCTTCGCGCGGCGGCGCGTCCAGCCCCATGAACGCCTCGAAGCGCAGGCCCGCCAGCGCCTGCCCCTGCAAGCCCGTATGCCGTATAATGGAGGCGGAAACAATACGCCGGCTTTGCCCGGACGGGTCCTGCCAGAGCAGCACCGGCCGCAGCGGATGCCCGCTGTAGCGGTATACCCAGCGCCGGGGAACGCCGTCCGCGCCGCGCACCTCGCCCGTCGCGGCCCAGCCGCCCGGCTCGGCCCAGGGCAGGCCGTCCCGCACGAGGGCGGCGGGCAGCGCCCCCTGTTCCCGCAGCGCGCGCAGCGCCTCCTCCCGCAGCGGCAGGCATTCCCATTCCCCCGGAACGGAGGGCAGAACGCCCCAAAGCTCTTTCGGCACGGTCATCATGGCGTAAAGACCGTCAAAACGCGGCGCCCGGCGCGCCTGAAGGATGAAATCCGGCCCCAGCCCCGTGGCCGCCGGCGGAATCTGCCCGCCGCACTGTATGCCCGCCGCGTCAAGCGTCGCCGTCAGCCGCGAAAATTCCTCCTCGGTCCCCACGCCCGGCGCAAGGCCGATGGTCGTCACGTCCTCGCCGCCCGGCAGCGCGCGCCCCGTCCACAGCTCGCCGGTCTCGCCCGTGGGCGTCACGTACAGCCCCCGCAGGCCGAGCCGCTCCAGCAGCGACGCGACCCCCGGCTGCGCCAGCATCCGCAGGACGGAACCCGACGACGTCAGCGTCGAGGGCGTCGCGTACAGCCAGTTCGGCGCCGCCTCCAGCAGCATCCCCGGGCGCACGGCCGAAGCGCTGTTGCTCCAGATCAGCCCGCTGCCCGAAACCTGCGACGCCAGCCCCGGCGCCATGCCCAGCATGGACTGGCGCTCCATCCACTGCACATAGGCCGGATCGGCGCGGGGCAGCCCCAGCTCCGGCGCCGGCCCGCGCGCCGTCGCCCCGGCGGCCCGTTGCGAACGCGGCCCGCAGCCCGCGACGGCCAGCAGCGCGCACAGCAGCGCCGCAAGCGCGATGTTCCGGCCCCGTTTCCCGGCGCCCTTTCCGTGTTTCCCGTGCGTCAACAAGGCGTTTCCCCGCGTCCGGCGGGGCCGCCCGCCCGGAAAGGTTTCCCCTTCCGGCGGCGTCCCGCCGGCCGTCTTCAGCTTCAGGCCCGCTCCCCGGCGTCGTCGCCGGCCGCGGCCTTTTCTTCCTCCTTGGCGACGTTCCACAGCTCGTCCTTTTCATCAAGGGAGAGCGAGGGAAAATCCTTGCCCTGCTCGCGGGCAAGCGCCTCCATGCGCGCAAAGCGCCGCAGGAAACGCCCCGTCGCAAGGTCCAGCGCCTCGCTGGCCTTGATGCCCTTGCGCCGCCCCAGCTCCGTAATGCTGAACAGCAGGTCGCCAAGCTCGTGCTTCTGCGCCTTCTCGTCCCCTTCCGCGCAGGCGTCCAGCCATTCCAGCCATTCGGCTTCCACCTGCTGCTCCACGTCCTCGTCCTGCTCCCAGGTGAAGCCGACGCGCGCGGCCTTGGAATGAATGCGATACGCCTTGGTCAGCGGCGGCAGGCTCGGCGGCAGGCTGTCAAAAACCCCGGCGGGCGCGCCGTCGTCGCCCTTGTGCTCCTCGCGCTTGATCTTCTCCCAGGTCTTGAGCTGCTCGTCGCGGTTCTCGAAAACCGTATCCCCGAAGACGTGCGGATGACGCCGCACCATCTTTTCCCGGTTGCCGTTCAGCGCGTCCGCAAGCGTAAAGTCGCCGCGCTTCCCGTAAAGATGCGCCAGAAACAGCAGCAGGAACGCAACGTCCCCGAGTTCCTCGCAAACGTCCGCGCGCGTGCCCGTGCGGATTGCGCTTACCAGCTCGTGACTTTCCTCGATCACATACTCCGCCAGGCTCTCCGGGGTCTGCTCCCTGTCCCAGGGGCAGCCGTCCTCCGCCGTCAGTCGCTCTATAACCTGTTGCAATTCCTCAAGCGCCTTTGTCGCCATTGTCTGTTCCTTGCTGTTTTGTTGTTGCGTTGTCATTGCGCGAAGCGCGGTCAGGGCGGGAGGGTTTCCCTTCCCCAGCGCGCTTTATTCAGGTGGATGGAGCGGTGCGAGGGCGCGCCGTTCCGTTACCGAAGCCGCGGAGCCGGGGGCCGTGTTTCTCAGGCCAGCCCCAGTCGCGAAAGCAGATCCGGGGGAATGCCCTGTCTGATGGTTTCAATCAGCGTGTTGAAATAGGGCAGGGCGCGGGAGTTCTGAAGAAAGGCCGCGCCGCCAAAGAGCTTTTGCAGAATGAGCAGCACTATCGAGCAGAGAATCAGCCCCTTGCCAAGGCCGAGCGCGCCGCCAATGAGCTTGTCCGCCCAGCCCACAAAGGAGAACGTCAGAATCTTTTGCAGGATGCGGGCGACAATGCCGACAACCAGCATGACGGCGACGAAAAGAAGCACATAGGCCGCAATCGTGCGCCACGCCGGTTCCCCGATGAAGGAAAGGCGCGGCGCCAGCAGATCGTGGAAATGATGCGCGACCCAGAAGCCGCCCACCAGGGAGACAATGCCCGCCACCTCCGCCACGAAGCCCTTGAGAAAGCCCCGGATGGAAAAAGCCACGAGGGTCAATATGATGATAACGTCGAAAATGTCCTGTCCCATGCCTTCCTCCGGCGCTCCGTGATCGCGTCGGCATACCGCGCGCGACGCGGTAAAATCATAGCAAAAGGCGCAGGGGGACACAACAAAGCCGCTGCGTCAACCGCCCCCCGCGCGCCGTCTTCGTTTCGCCGTCTGTACAGTCGGGGCCGCTTGCGCTATGCTCCGCGCGGAGATGCATGCCATGCCCGAACTTGACGAAGAAAGTCGCGGTCTTTCCGCCTATGCGCCGCATATCGCCGTGCGCGCCTGCGGGCGTCTCTGGCGTCTGGAGCGCGCCGCCGATCTGGAAACGCTGTGGAACGCCATGTGCGACGACCCCGACGCCGACGACGAGCGCCTCCCCTACTGGACGGAACTCTGGCCCTCGACCGTCGCCCTGTGCGACTGGCTGGAAGCCAGACGCGAGGAAATAGCGGGCCGCCCCTGTCTGGACATGGGCTGCGGTCTGGGGCTGGCCTCCATCGTCGCCCGCAGTCTGGGCGCGCGCGTCGCCGGCATGGACTACGAAGAAGAGGCCCTGCGCTTCGCCCGCCGCAACGCCGAGGCCAACGGCGTCGATCAACCCGGCTGGGCCGTCATGGACTGGCGCCGTCCCGCCGTGCGGAAAGGCGCCTTCGCCCGCATCTGGGGCGGCGATATCATGTATGAACGCGCCTTCGTCTCCCCCGTGCTGCGCTTTCTGGATCACGCCCTCGCCCCGGACGGCGTCGTCTGGCTGGCGGAACCCGGCCGTACCATCTATGAAGCCTTCTTGCAGGCGCTGTCCGGCGGCGGCTGCGGCGTGCGCTGGGCCGGCCGCCCCGTGTTCTCGCGCGTCGTGGAACCCATCTACGCCCAGCCCGTGCCCGTTACCGTCCGCGTCTGGGAAATCCGCCGCGCCTGACCGGCGGCCGGTGAAGATTTTTTTCGGGAAATGTTTTTCCGGGGGGAAGGAAACCCCTTTCGCTGGCGCGCAAAGGGGTTTCCTTCCCCCCGGGCCCCCCATCCTTCCCCAAACGCGCTTTATTCTGGTAAATGACGGGGAGCGGCGACGCGGAGGACGAACCCCGCGCGGCCGTCTCCCGGATGCGCCGGGGAATATGGGCCGGATGTGCAAGGATGGCGTTTTGTCGTCTTTCCCGGCGCCCCGTGCGGATGCGCCGGGGGAGATGCCTGCGGAAAAGGAGAAAAGTCATGGGACTGGCGCGTTTCGGCGTGTCGCTGGACGAGGAACTGCTGGAACCCTTCGACGCGCTGTGCGCGCGCAAGGGCTACGCCAACCGCTCCGAGGCGATACGCGACCTCATCCGGCGGGCGCTGGTGGAAGAGGACTGGCAGCAGCCGCAGTCCGTGGGCGCGGGCACCCTTACCCTGGTCTATGATCACCACAAGAACGATCTCTCCCGCCGCCTGACGCAAATGCAGCACGACGAGCACGACATCATCGTGGCAACCCTGCATGTGCATCTGGATCACGACAATTGTCTTGAAGTGCTGGTTCTCAAGGGCGACCCCGACCGCGTGCGCCGCCTCGCCGACAAGCTCATTTCCTGCAAGGGCGTCAAGCACGGAACGTTCAGCGGCACGACCACCGGTCGCGATCTGGCCTGAAACACGATTTTTCAGGGGGAGCGTCGCGGCTTCCCCCGTCGCGGCGTCCCCGTACTTTCCCCCCGAATCGCCCGTTTTACCTTTCCCAGGGACAAGGCGCTCTTATGGTAAACGCGGCGGCTCTTTCCCGCATCCTCCGCCGCCTCGCCCGAGGGGTCTCCGGGGGACGGGGGGGACGTTGACGCCGTTTGCGAAACCTCTTTCGCCCGTTGATCCGAAAAGCGGTTTTTGAGGGGCGAGGGGGGAGTCCGAGGGGGGAGAGGGGAACTTTTTTCCGCTGGAAAAAGTTCCCCTCTCCCCCCTCGGGAAAGAATACCGACCACAAAAGGACACGACGAGACGACGATATGGTAATGGAAGACGTGCAGAGCCATGCGCCCGAGGTGGCGCTGAGCATTGACAGGGTTGGCGTGCGGGGGATTACGGTCCCCCTGCGGGTGCGGGATCGGGCGCAGGGGCGTCAGGACACGGTGGCGCGTGTGGACGTGGGGGTGGATTTGCCCTCGTCGTACAAGGGCACGCACATGAGCCGCTTTATCGAGGCGCTTGAGGCGTGGGACGACGCGCTGGATCATCAGTCCGTGAAGCGCCTGCTGACGAGCGTGAAGGAGAAGCTGTCGGCGGAGCGGGCCTGTGTGCGCTTCTGTTTCCCGTATTTCCTGCGGAAGGCGGCGCCGTCGTCGGGGATTCCGAGCCTTGTTTCGTATGAATGCCGGCTGACGGGGGAACTCGACGCTTCGGGGCAGTCGTTCCTGCTGGAAGTGGACGTGCCGGTGATGACGGTATGCCCGTGTTCCAAGGCGATCAGCGACGAGGGGGCGCACAGCCAGCGCACGCTGGTGCGCCTGGCCGTGCGGATGACGGCGTTCAGCTGGCTGGAGGATTTCATCGCGCTGGCCGAGGAGTCGGGATCGTCGGCGGTGTATACGCTGCTGAAGCGCGAGGACGAGAAGTTCGTGACGGAACATGCGTTCGCGCAACCCTGCTTTGTGGAAGACGTGGTGCGGAATGTCGCGCAGCGTCTTGAACGGCATGGGAATATCAGCTGGTACCGCGTCGAGGTCGAGAGCATGGAATCCATTCACAGTCACAATGCCTTTGCCTGCATTGAAAGAACGCTGCCGCGCGAGTGACGTTGGGCGCCGGCGGGGCGCCGGGCGATTTTTTCAGGAATGCGGCGCGTCCGTCATGAAGTTGCATTGCGTTTGCGATGCGGCGGACGCGGAACGTCTTGCGGCGCGAATGCGTTGCCGCGGGCGCGAGTCGCTGTGAAATCGAAGAGGAGCGCGGGGCGGAAGGCGTCCCGCGCTCCTTTTGCGCGCGCGGCGGCGGGCGAGGAGGGCGCTTGTTCAGAATTTTTTACCGTTTTTTGGAAAAAAAATGCTTTTCAGCCCCATGCGGGCGTGGTATGAAGTAAAAAGAGGTGACATATGAGCGTGAGCAGTTTGCATATTTCTTCGTCGGCGCTGAACGCTTTCGGCGTGGGCATGATGACGACGGCCAATGCGATCGCCAATGTGAACACGGACGGTTTTCTGCCGCAGCGCGCCGTTTACGGCGAAATGCGCGGCGGAGGCGTTCGCCTCGAATCCGTCGTTCAGGAAGGGAGAGGCGCGCGGCCCGATCGCGTGCAGACGGCCGCGGAGCGGCGCGCCTTTACGGACGCTCCTTCGGGAACGGAGTTGACGCGGGAAATTCCTGAAATGATGACGACGCAGCGTTCCTTTGAAGTCAACGCCGTCGCGGTACGCACGGCCGACGAAATGCTGGGAACGCTGCTCGACATGAAGGCCTGATTTTTTCGGGCGTGATCTTTTTGGTCGGCAGGGCGTTGTCCTGTCGCGCCGGTGGAGGCATGACCGCTGTCCGGTCATGCCGTAACTGACAGGCGGCGGGACGTTCTTGAGGCGCGTCCGCGTTCGGACTGCGCGAGCCGCCGCCGTAGACCCCATCTTTGCCGCCGCGGGCGGCGTGACAGGAAACGCATGCAGAAATATGGACTTGCCGCCATGTGCATGGCGGTCTTGTTGCTGTCGCATGGTTGTGCGACGCCCAAAAAAGATACAGCCATGAGCATGGCCCAGCTGAGGGGCTCGTATGAGGAACTGTTGTCTTCCCCGGAAGACAACGAAACCGGCGACCGCATCATTTCGCGGGCGCGGACGATGATCGGCACGCCCTATGTCCGGGGCGGGCGCAATCCGGGCGGCTTCGACTGCTCCGGGCTTGTGCAGTGGGCCTACAAGCGCGAGGGCATCGTCCTGCCGCGCACCGCGCGCGAGCAGTCGCAGGTCGGCACGCGCATCACCGACGTCGAATCCATGCGCGCCGGCGATATCGTGGCGTTCCGGCATCCGCGCCGGGGATACCATACGGGAATTTACGTCGGGGACGGGAAGTTCATTCACAGCCCCCACCGGCGCGACAGGGTCAAGATCAGCTCGCTGGACGACCCCTATTTCAGAACGACCTTCCTTGGCGCGCGCCGGGTGAGCGCCGACGCCGCGGCGGTTCTCGCCCAGGCCGGAACCCAGCTTGAAGGCGGCCCGGATCGTCTGGTGGAATACCGCGAGGAACAGGCCGTGCGCGAGCTTCGCAAGAGCCGGCAGGAACGGGCCGAGCGCGAAGCGGCCCGGAAGGACAAGAACAGCCGGAGCAAGAAGGAACGCGCCGTCGCGGAAAAGTCTTCCCGCAAGGACAAGTCCGGCAAGGCGAAGGTCCAGCGCGAAACCTCGAAGAAAAAGGCGCAGGCGAGCCGCGAAAAGTCTGCGCGCGGGAAGAGCGCGCGCGAAAAGTCCCGCAAGACGACGGCCTCGCGCGAAAAGTCCCGGAGTGAAAAGTCCGCCCGGGAAAAGACGCGAAAGACGGCCTCGCGTGAAAAGTCCCGGAGCGAAAAGTCCGCCCGGGCCAAGAGCTCGTCCAGAAAGGAAACCGCCCGGAACGATCGCGCGAAGCGCGACCGCTCCGCCGGGGACAAGGCGCAGAAAGGCAAGAGCTCCAGAGAAAAGACCACCTAGGGGCTGTTGATACCAATTCCCCTATGTAAATAAATAGAAAAATACAGGCGCCGCATGACCTTTGAAAGGCTCCCGCCGCATTCCTGTCCCCCTTGAAAAAGCGCGTTGGGGGAAGGATGGGGGGCCCGGGGGGAAGGAAACACCCTTGCGCGCTAGCCAAGGGGGTTTCCTTCCCCCCGGAAGAACGATTTCGCGTTTGAAACGCGACGCGTTTCAGACTGAAAATGCTCCAGATTTGCCAAACATGCAGGGCCGGCATCGGGCATGGTCCTTGGGCGCGCCCTTCCATTGTGGAAGGGCGCGCGTTTCTTTTGCGACGGGCGCCTCCGGGCGGGGCGCCCCGGAATTCGACGGCTCCCGCGGGAGGAAGGCATGACGCTTGGAGGACTGATAACGGCGGGCGGGCTGGCGACGCGCATGGGCGGGCCGTCGGTCGTGGACAAGGCGCTGCTGCGCCTGTGGGGCGACGACGGGCCGACGCTGCTGGAGCGGGCGCATCGCGAGCTTTCGCGTCTGGCGTCGCCGGTATGGGTGGCCTGTCGCGCGGGGCGGACCTACGAGGGCTATGCCTGCGTGACCGACGCCGCGCCGGACTGCGGCCCCATGGGCGGCGTCGAGGCCGGGCTCGCGGCCGCCGGGGCCGCAGGCTGTTCCGCCCTGCTGACGCTGGCCTGCGACATGCCGTTCATGACCGCGCCCATGCTGGAGCGCCTGCTCGCGGCCCGGGCCGCGTGGACGGCCGCGCGCGGCGTCCCCCCGCTCATGACGGCCTTCACCCTGCGGGGAAGCGGCCGCTTCCAGTGCCTGAGCGCCGTCTACGACGTCGGGGCGCTGCCCGGGGTGCGCGCCTGCCTGCGGGAAGGCCGCTACGGCCTCTACGGCGCTGTCGCCCCCGAACGCCGCTGCCTGGTGGATTTCGCGCCGGAGGAAGCGCGCTTCTTCTTCAACGTCAACACGCCGGAAGACGCGGCCGCCGCGGGGCGGACGCTTCCGGGGGCGCCGGAGGGATTGACAGTTTCCGCCCTATGCGGTAAAGGACAGCTTCTTTAGAGCGATCCGCCGCGAAAAGGCGGTCGGAGCGCTCCCGCGGACGCGGAGCCGCGCCCGCGCGGGATGGGACAGGGGTCCTTTCCGGCTGCGCGGGCGGGGAGAGGAAAAATTTTTTTCGCCACGGCCTAGCGGCCTTACGGAGCGGCGCGCGCCGCCCGGCAACGCCGCGAGCGATATTGTCGTCACCCCCGTTAGGCGGCACGTCGCATGACGGATTTTCCGCCGCAGATGGCTACCGTATATGCACGAGGAGTTTCAGTCCATGAAGACGTTCAGCCCT
>CALUWU010000093.1 GCA_944324555.1 uncultured Desulfovibrio sp. | reverse complement strand
CGCCGGTGTCGCCTCGTATTCCTGACTCTTCCCCCGATAAAAGCGCGCTGGGGAAGGGATGGGGGGCCCGGGGGGAAGGGAAACACCTCTCGCGCTAGCAGAGGGGTTTCCCTTCCCCCCGGACAACTTATGAATATGTTATCCGTTCGCGGCGCGCGGCCCCTTCCCAAGGGGGCGCTTTTGGGCTAGGGTAAGGCCCATGAGTACAACTGCGGCTTGCATGGCATACGGCATGACCTGACCTTTTCCGAAGCATGGGGCGGTGCGTCCCTGTCGGAAAGGCGCGGCATGTCGCGCGCCCGGAAAGGGGCGCGGGCCGCAGGCGTAGGAATGCCGAAAAACTTCCGAGGGGGAAACATGCGTCCGGGCTTGCCGTGTTGCGGCGAGCTTTTTTTATTTTCTGGGAAGGACAGGCGCGGCGTCGATGCGACGCGGGCCGCGCAACCGGAATGGAGGACGTATGAAAAGGATACTGGCGACGCTGGCGGCGCTGGCCGTCGCGGCATGGACGGTTACGGCCCAGGCCGGACCGCTGGACGCCTTCAAGGGACAGAAGGGAACCATCGACATCGCGGGCGGCACGGCCCACGTGCCGGTGATGAAGAAGGCGGCGCAGGCCATCATGACGGCCAATCCCGATATCCGCATCACCGTCGCGGGCGGCGGTTCCGGCGTCGGCGTCAGGAAGGCGGGCGAAGGGCTTGTGAACATCGGCAACACGGGCCGCGCCCTCAAGCCCGAGGAAGTGAAAAAGTACGGTCTTGTGAGCTTCCCCTTTGCCATTGACGGCGTGGCCGTGGCCGTGCATCCCAAAAACCCCGTCTCGAACCTGACGCGGGAACAGGTCAAGGATATCTTCTCGGGCAAGATTACCAACTGGCAGCAGGTCGGCGGCGCGGACGCCCCCATTCATGTCTACGTCCGCGAAGACGGCAGCGGCACCCGCGAAACCTTTGAAGAAAAGGCGCTGGACAAGGGCGCCTGCCGGACGGACGCCAGCGTGCTCAACTCCAACGGCGCCATGAAGACCGGCATTGCCCGCGATCCCGACGGCGTCGGCTATGTGGGCATCGGGCATCTTGACGCTTCCATCAAGGGCGTCGCCTTCGACGGCAAGGCGCCCACCCAGGCCGCCGCGGCGGACGGGAGCTATCCGGTGACGCGCCTCCTGTACATGAATACCCGGGGCGAACCCCAGGGACTGACCCGCCTCTTTATCGACTATATTTTCTCGACCGACGGCAAGGCCGCCATCGAGTCTTCCGGCTATATCCCGGTCAGGAAATAACATGCCGCGCGACGCCCGACAGGAAAGAGACGGCTTTCGCGCCTGCGTGCGGGCGTCCGCCGCGCTCGCGCTGCTGGGCGTCGCCCTGCTGTGTCTGATGATTGCCGGCATGGCCGTTCCGGCCCTTCTTCAGGAAGGCGACGGCCATGCCCTGAGCGCGACGTGGAACCCCGCCGCCGGACAATTCGGCATTCTCGCCATGCTGGCCGGTTCGGCGGCGCTGGCCCTTGGCGCTCTCTGCCTTGGCGGCCCCCTCTCCCTTGCGCTGATCTGCTGGCAGCTCTGCCCCGAAAATTCGGGCGCTCTCGCCCGTCAAAGCCGCCGCGTCATGGGCGCCCTGCTGCATTTCATGACCGCCGTGCCCACGGTCGTGTACGGTTTCGCGGCGGTCTTTCTGCTCACGCCCTTTCTGCGGGGAACGCTGGGCGGTTCGGGATTCTGTCTTGCCGGCGCGGCGCTCATGCTCGCCCTGCTTGTCGTGCCGACCATGACGCTTGTCCTGCGCGCCGGTCTGGCCCCCCGCCTCGACGCGCTCATGCCGCACGGCGCGGCGCTGGGTCTGAGCCGTCTTCAGCTTCTCTGGCATTTCGTGCTGCCGCGCAGCGGCTCCACCCTGCTGGCCGCCGGGCTGCTGGGCTTTGCCCGGGCGCTGGGCGACACCCTCCTGCCCCTCATGCTTTCCGGCAATACGCCGCAACTTCCCCAGGGGCCGGCCTCGGGCGTGCGCGCCCTTACCGCCCACATGGCCATGACCGCCGCCAACGAAACCGGCGGCGCGGCCTGCGACTCCCTTTTTGCCGCGGGCTTTCTGCTGCTTTGCGCCAACGCCCTGACGAGCCTCGTCGCCCGCCGCCTCGCCGGCAACGCGCCGGAAGAAAACGCCCGCCCATGAAACGCCCGCTCGCTCCCCGTCTGCTGCGCGTCCTCGGCCCCTGCGCCGCCCTCGTCGTCGCCGCTTCCGTTCTTCTCCTGCTCGGATTTCTGCTCGTTCACGGGGTCGAAAGCTGGGGGCTGTCCCTCTTCTTCGGCGACGCCCCGCCCCTGCGCGCCCTGCTCGGCCTCGCCCCCGTCTGGAACGGCCTCTGGCCCGCCTGCGCGGGCACCCTCTGCCTTGTCCTGCTGACGCTGCTGCTCGCGCTCGTCCCCGGCGTGGGCTGCGGTCTCTATCTGGCATGGTACGCCCCGCCGCGCCGCCGCCGGCAGCTCGATCTTCTGATCGACATCCTCGCCGGCATGCCGTCCATCATCATGGGGCTGTTTGGTTTCGCCCTGATTCTCCTGCTGCGCCGCACCGTCGCCCCGCAGGCCAATACCGGTCTTCTCCTCTCCGCCGCCTGTCTCGCGCTGCTGGTTCTGCCGGTGCTCATCGCCGCCACCCGGGAAGCCGTTCGCGCCGTGCCGCCGTCCCTGAACCTCGCCGGGGCGGCCCTCGGCCTCTCCCCCGGCCGCCGTCTGCGCCATATCATCCTCCCCGCCGCCGCTCCCGGCATTCGCGGCGGCGTCGTCCTCGCCCTTGCCCGCGCCGCGGAGGATACCGCCGTCATCATGTTTACCGGCGTTGTGGCCAACGCCGGACTCCCCGCCGGGCCGCTGGAAAAATTCGAGGCGCTCCCCTTCTTCATCTACTACACGGCCGCCCAGTATCAGGATCAGGAAGAGCTTGCGCGCGGTTTCGGCGCAGCCCTCGTCCTGCTGTTCCTCTCCTCCGCCCTCCTGCTGCTGGCCCGCTCCCTGCGCCGCCGCCAGTGACGCCGGGCGGGAAGAGGGAGATTTGATGAAAACGGGAACGTTCAGTTCGGGGGGAAGGGGAACCCCTTTCGCTGGCGCGCAAAGGGGTTCCCCTTCCCCCCGCGCCCCCCCTCCCCCCCCCAAACGCGCTTTTTTATTGGGGGTGTAACGCCCCGCCACGCCGCCGGCTTCCCTCAATGAAGGTCCCCCGGGGGAGCGGGCCAACCGAACGATAATGGAAA
>CALUWU010000092.1 GCA_944324555.1 uncultured Desulfovibrio sp. | reverse complement strand
GTTATTCTCCGCCAAAAAAAAGAAAGCGTTTTTCCTGGGAATGAACCAGTGTGGCTCGTTCGGCCAGGGGGGCGCCGGTGTCTTCGTAAAGATGCTCCTTGCTTTCCCGCGCCCTGGCAAGCGCCTGTCGGGCTCGTTGAAGCAGGGCATTGGCCTTGGGATGCTCGCTTTGCGTGACGGTAACGATGCCGAAGGCGCAGCCGGCCTGCGTAAAGGGGGCAATGACGCCGGGCTTGCCGAGAACAAGCCCCTTGCAGCGCAGGCGAAAGGCCGTGCGCGCCCGTTCGGCCAGCAGACGACCGCGCAGCAGACCGTATCCGGGAAGGATAGCCAGAAGGGCTCCTTTTTCCAGATTGCCTATGCTGTCGCAGGCGTCCAGCCGCTGCCGTAGCGTTTCGTAGAGCAGACGCTCGCCGAGAAGCTGGGCAGGAGAATCCTCGCTTGCGGAAGAGGCAATAGAGGGGCGTTCAGGGCAGATGCCGGGAGCCGCGTCCAGGTGCGATAGCTGAAGCGTCCCGCAGACCAGCGTCAATTGTCCGCCATTGCGTTCCAGTCTCTGCAATTCTCGTTCCAGCTGCTGGTGAAGCATTTCCCGCGTGAGCATGGAAGCAAGAACATTCATGAAATCCGGCGGCTTCGGCAGGGAAGGCTGGCCGTCGCGCTGCATATCGGGGCAGACGTCCGCGAGGGCGATATCCAGATTTTTTCCCATCTCTTCGGGCAGCGGGAGCGCGCACCAGCGGCTGAGGGGAAAACGTCGGCAAAATTCGCCCCAGCGCTTGAGCGGCAGGCCGCTGACGCGCCGCATGACGAGAATATCCTGCGGCGTCGCAGGGGGCTCATCCTGCTCCATGAGCAGACGCAGCGCCCGCAGTTCGCGCGTCAGCAGTTCAAAGTCGGCGTTTCGTGATGACATGGCTTTTCCGGGCGGAGGTGGACGCGGCATTTCCGCGTCGCTCCGTCAATCTGAGTATGGCATACATCTGCCTTGAGGCAGCGGGGGCGCCTTGAACCTCTCCTGTAAACCGTCCTGCAAAACCGCGGAACAAGGCCGTTCCGCGGTTTTGCGTCAGCGTTGCCGTTCGTGGCGATAAAGCAGGTAGTCGTGCTGAAAGACGTCGATTTGTCCGTTGAGCACGGCGTCGACGTCGCCGACTTCCGTTCCGGTGCGATGATCCTTGACCAGCCGGTAGGGTTGCAGCGTGTAGGTTCGGATCTGGCTGCCGAAGGCAATGGCATCTTTTCCGGCATATTCGGCCTGTCGCTCGGCTTCGCGCTTTTGCAGCTCCAGGTTGTACAGCCGGGCTTTAAGAATACGCAGCGCCGATTCTTTGTTGTGGTGCTGCGACTTCTCGTTCTGGCACTGGGCGGATATGCCTGTGGGAATATGAGTGACGCGCACGGCGGAGCTGGTCGTATTAACGCTCTGACCGCCGGGGCCGCTGGAACGGAACGTATCAAAGCGCAGATCGCTTTCTTTGATGTCCAGTTCTATGTCGTTGCCGACGTCGGGAATGACGTCGACCGAGGCAAAGGACGTATGCCGACGGCCGGAGGCATCAAAGGGAGAAATGCGGATCAGGCGGTGAATGCCGCGTTCGCTCTTGAGAAAGCCGAAG
Organism: uncultured Desulfovibrio sp.; assembly: GCA_944324555.1. Classification (GTDB taxonomy): domain Bacteria; phylum Desulfobacterota; class Desulfovibrionia; order Desulfovibrionales; family Desulfovibrionaceae; genus Desulfovibrio. Next base: position 4,932 of record CALUWU010000092.1, on the reverse strand, counting down.
GCGTGCGGCCCGGCAATTCGCAGGGTCACGCTTTTGAGTCCGGCCTCGTCGCCGGGCAGATAGTCCAGCTCTTCCACGCTGAAGCCGCGGCGCGCGGCCCAGCGGGTATAAAGGCGCAGCAGCATTTCCGCCCAGTCCTGCGACTCCGTGCCGCCGGCGCCGGGATGAATTTCAAGGATGGCGTCCTGTCCATCCTCTTCGGCGGAAAGCAGCATGACAAGTTCGGTCTCGTCCAGCAGCTTTGCCAGATTGTCCTGTTGCTGGGCCAGCGATTCCAGGGCTTCGTCCTCGGGATTTTCTCCGGCCAGCTCCAGCCATTCGAGCATGTCGTCGTGGGCCGTCTTCAGCTTTTGCAGGCGGGCGACCTCGTCTTCGAGGCCGCGCTTTTCGCGCAGCAGCGGCGTCAGGCTTTCGGGATTGTCCCATGCGCCGGGACGGGAAAGGGCGGTTTCGATTTCCGCAAGACGGCGTTCATCGGCCGCGACGTCAAAGACGCCTCCAGAGGTTGGAGAAACGATCGGACAGCGGCGCGCAGCGGGCGCGCAATTCACTCAGTTGCAGCATGGTCGGGTCGGTTTTTGTTGATTGTGGCGCGTACGGCGGGCCAGAAAAGCGTCGCCATACAAAGCAAAAGGCCGCAGGGCGGCAAAAAGGGCGCGAGACGGTGGTACAGGCTGCGTTCTTCCATCAGGCGGGCGCGGCCCCAGATCCACTGCCGCCGGAACTGGCCGCCGCTGACGACGATACGGCCGCAAGGATCGATGACCGCGGAAATGCCGGTATTGGCGCCGCGCAGAATCCAGCGGCGCTGTTCGACAGCGCGCAGGGCCGTCAGATAAAGATGCTGCCGGGGGGCGGGCGTCGCGCCGAACCAGCCGTCGTTGCTGATATCCACAAGGATATTGGCTCCCTGCGCGACGCGCTCCTGCGCCAGCCAAGGAAACACGGCTTCATAGCATATGAGCATACCGAGAGCAAGTCGTCCGCTTCGCAGCGGGCGCGGATCGGCGCCGGGGCTGTAGGTCCCTATTTCCTGAAGCAGCGCCGCAAGAAAGTCCCAGTCCAGCCAGGACGGCACGTATTCGCCGAAAGGCACAAGGTGTTCCTTGTCGTAGCTGCCCGCCTGTTCTCCGTCCGGCCCGATAAGCAGGGCGCGGTTGTAGACGCGGCGATGTTCGCCTTCCCCCTCGAAGCCGGGAGCGCCGGTCAGCAGGGGCGTCCGGGCGGCTGCGGCCAGCCCGCGCACGGCGCCGGCGTACATGGAAAAGCGGGCGAAATCATACGGCAGAGCCGTTTCCGGCCAGATGATCAGCGGCGTTTCTCCGGGGCGTTCGTCCAGACCCGCCCGCGTCAGGGAAAGATAGATTTCCGTGGTGCGCCGCTGAAAGGCCGTCGTCCATTTGACGTTTTGATCGATATTGCCTTCGACGAAAAGAACCGACAGGGAATCCGGGCCCTGCGGCGCGGCGTCGGCGGGCGATTCGCGCAGCCGCAGCTCTCCGTAACCGAAGAGCAGCGCCGCCAGCGCCAGACCGGCGCAGCGCCGGCGGGGGCCTTTTCCCGGCCAGAACAGCGCCAGCGTCGCCCCGGCCCAGAGAGCGCCGGTCATGTAGGCGCCGACGCTGTCGGCCGCCTGCGTCAGCGCGGGCCAGGCCGTCAGCGCGCCGGCCAGCGGCAGCCAGGGAAAGCCGGCGACGACCGCGAAGCTCCACTCCAGAACGTACCATGTCGCGGTCAGGCCGGCGACAAGCGCCGGCGCGGAACGATCGCGCAGATGAAAGGCCGCCAGAGACAGAAGGCCGCCGGCGGCGGCAAGGCAGGCGGAAACGAACAGGGCGCAGGGCGCGGCCAGCGCCCAGGGCAGGCCGCCGATATTGTGCACCGGCAGCGCCAGCCAGTAGAGCGCCGCGGCATGGGCGGCCCAGGCGCACAGCCAGCCCCGGCGCAGCGCGGCGCCGCGCGACGGGGCCGCCGCCCCCAGCAGGGCGAGGCAGAAGGGATAGAACAGGACCAGCGGCGGCAGGGAGACGGCGTCATTGGCGAAGCCCGCCCAGAGGGCCAGCGCGCCGGCCGCGCCGGTCAGCAGGGCGCCGCGCGCGCTGCCGCAGAGCGCCGCGACGGCCGGAGGCAGGGACGGGGAGAGCGGCTGCAACGACATGAGATTCCTTGAAAAGATGAAAGGAAAAGAGCGCTTTGCGGCGGCAAAACGCTCTCCGAAAAATGGCTGCGCCGGACGTTTCCGGCGGGAACCGGAGAGAAATCAGGCCACGGCCTGATCCGCTTCAACGGCGGAAGCGGGTTCCATCCGCAACTTGCGGATCAATTTCTTGTCGGCGTCCAGCACGGTAAAGCGCCAGCCTTCCAGCGTGAAGGCCTCGCCCGCGGCGGGCACGCGTCCGGCTTCCATGCTGAGGTAGCCGCCGATGGTATCCACCTCGTCGGAGGACAGTTTTGCGCCGATGTCCTCAAGATCTTCCAGCAGGGCGCGTCCCGTCAGTTCGTAGGTTTCGTTGCCGAGGGGGCGGATATCCTCCTCGCGGGGGGCGTCGTGCTCGTCTTCAATGTCGCCCACGATTTCTTCCACCACGTCTTCGATGGTGATCAGGCCGGAAGTGCCGCCGTATTCGTCGAGGGCGATGGCCATGTGCTGTTTGCGGGCGCGAAATTCCTGCAGCAGGGTGCGGATGGGCTTGGTTTCGGGAACAAAGAATATTTCGCGCATGATGGTTCCCGCCGCGCGGGAACCGCCGTCGGGTTCAAGCAGCGAGCGCAGAACGTCCTTGGCGTGCAGGACGCCCACCATGTTGTCGCGAGTTTCCCGATAGACGGGAATGCGGGTATGCCCGGAGTCGACAATGACTCGCGCCGCGTCGGAAAGCGGCGAATCTTCAGGAACGCAATCTATGTCGGTGCGGGGGGTCATGGTGTCCTGCACCTGCAGATCGCTGAAGCGCAGGATGCCCAGCAGCATGGATTCCTCGTCGGGCTCCACTTCGCCTTCGGCGCTGGCTTCGATAATGGTTTTTTCAAGGGATTCATCGTCATCGCGTCCGAAAATTTTTCCGATACGCGACCAGATGGTACTATGACCGTCAGGACCACTGTCCAAGGCTGACTCCTTTTGTTGCCGTTTCGGGAGTGCGTTCGCGATGTTCGGAACGCAGGGATGTCATGAGCGTAGCTGATTGCCCGCGGCTTGTAAATACGGATTTCTCAAGGCCGCGTTCCTCGAAAAAGGGGCGGGCGCCGGAAAAAGAAAGACGCCGCGCGAAGGCGCGGCGTCTTTCTGCCGGACGGCGGAAAACAGGTTTTCCGGCGGGCGAGGGGGCGTGCGGATTATTCCCGTGTTTCGACGCGCTTGCCCTTGCCCGTGTCCATGCTGTCAACCCACTGGCTGATGATGGGAATGCCGCGCACCGGCGAGGCATGGAACCAGTTGAAGGCGGTCTGGCCGTCGGGCAGTATGGCCCAGTTCGTGAATTCGATACCGTAAACGGTCGTCGTTCCGTTGTCCTTTTCCCGGGAGTTGACGATTTCGCCGGTACACCAGAACGCCAGCAGGGAGCCGTTGTAGCGGAACGCGATGAGGCAGAGGATCTGCGTGCCGCGCGAGAGCTGCGGCGCCGGGCCGTCGGGGTGATTCATGGGCATGGAAAGGGCTATGCCCGAAGCGGAGACGTTGTCCAGCTTGATGGCGGGATTTGCAATGCCTTCCTTGGAAGCGCACAGCGGCCGCTTGAGATCGGCCGTCGTTTCCGGCATGGGCTGGCTGGCGTTGAGTTCCCAGAGACCAAGGGCGCGGACGCTGCCGGGCAGGGGCTGCACCCGGAAGAAGTTGCGCTTCTGTTCGCCTTCAAAGCAGTCGGGCAGGGACAGGCAGACGGTGGAGATGCCGCGCTTGCTCTGCAGGGCTTCGATTCGCGAGGTGAATCTGAAGAAGTTTTGCGTGTTGTTGCTCTTGAGGCGGAAGTATACGCAGACGGGCTTGCCAAAATAGCTGTTCGGCAGCGAGGAAAGCACTTCCAGGGCGAGAATGCCGTTCTGGTTGCGCTGCAGGGAGCCGACAAAGCCTTTCAGCTGGCTTCCGTCCTCCCCGGGATCGTCCATGATTTCCACGTTGAAAAGTTCACGCTGCAGCTGGGCTTCGGTGATCTTTTCCAGGATGAGAGACGCCGCGCGGTTCTTGCGCCGGGATTCCAGATTCTGCTTGCGCCAGAATACAAGCACAATTCCGAACAGCACTGCGATGAAAATGACGGCATACGGTAGGTAGGGCATCAGGTCTTTCATAGTGTCCTCTTGGCGTATCTTATCGGCCGGGATGAAAAAAACCCAAGGGGAGGCGAGCATTTTCGGCTAACATCCTGTTGCGCCTGCCTCTTTCGGGGAGATCCGTGAGTGTTTCGCGCGTCAGGCTCCGCGGTTGCGGAGCAGGCCCGTCTTGTGCAGGTGAATTTCCAGGCAGGCGACGGCCGCGGGAGTCACGCCGGAAATGCGTCCCGCCTGCCCGAGACTGGTCGGACGCACCCGTTGCAGCTTTTCCACGACCTCGCGCGACAGGCCGGCGATCTCGTCGTAGGGCATGTCGTCGGGCAGGGGGGTCTGCTCCAGGCGCGCGGCGCGGCGCACGAGTTCCCTCTGCCGGTCGAGGTAGCCCGCGTACTTGACGTCAATTTCCACGCTGTCCGCGGCGTCTCCGGCTTCGGCCCGCAGGGCCGCGGCCGCCGGCAGAAGACCGGCCAGCGCCTCCATGTCCAGATCGGGGCGGCGCAGCAGCTCCGCCAGCGTCTTGCCGCACAGGGCGGCGGCCTGCCATGCGGGTTCCCGCGCCGCGGCGGCTGCGGCCGTCTCGGCGTCGACGCGCGCGGACTCCAGCCCCTGCCGGAAGCGTTCGGCCCGCTCGCGTTTGCGGCGGAAGATTTCCCAGCGGGC